>JACRMT010000006.1 GCA_016214855.1 Nitrospirota bacterium
ACGTCATACGTTGCTCTTGACTGCTTCTCTGTCTCGGTGATACCCTTCTTCATGGTGGTGGCTCCTTCCTTTGTTGTTTGGTCGCAACTTGAAAGGATACACCGCCTTCTATCTATTTACACACTTTTTGATTGTATCTCCAATTGCTCGATTCAAGTCACAAAGCGCTTCAGCATATTTCCCCATTAAACTATATGTTTCGCCTCGTCGTACAAAAAGGGCGTGTTGTGCCTCTGGCGCCAAGTCTTGCCTCTTAGCAATCAAGTTTGCTAAGTGCAGGAGTGTTTCATGTTGATTTCCCTCAGACGCATTATAAAAAGCTACTAATGTTCGAGCCCACGCTTGCACTTCCGCAGACACAACTTCCCGACCCACCTGCTGACACGCCTGAGGAATGCCGTCAGCAAAAATGCAAGCACCGCCTGAGGCAGAAAGAAATGCGTTAACAGCTCTTCCAATATTTCCAATAGGCTGTTCACTCAGCAAGTGGTAAACTCTTTCCACCTCCAATCTGCGCCATTCACGGCTGTGCGCCGATAGACCATCAAGAATTAGTTGATCCTGACGTCTTTCAAAAAAAATAACCAATCGCCTGTGTGCTTCCTCTAAGTCGTTCGGCGTTGTGTTATGTAAATACCGCAACATAAGTTCACGCACTTTATCATGATAGAACCAGCCACGTTTCGAATTTGTTCGTATATAGCTTTGCGTGGAAAGCCATTTAAACTGGTCAATAGCGTTGCTCCCAAGGCAGGCGCTCAAGATGTCGAGATTGAACTGACGGGGTACAGACGCCATCAACGCCACGAGTCGCCTTTCTTCCTCAGGTATCCACTGAAGAAAGCGCTTCACAGCATCTCGGCTTATATCGGGTAAGGGCAGCCCTGGCTTTGGATTGGTGCCGGCCAATAGTTCAACTAGTACGGGCAATCCACCAGTATCTTCATGAATCTGGTTCACTAAGGATTCATCAACAATGTTGCGATTGGCCAAATAGAGTCGCGTTTCTTCTTGAGTAAAAGGTTCTAAAATGATATGACAAATGGAACTTGCTATTTCAGTCCAGTGCTGGTCTATCTGATCACGGCCACTGATAACAAAGGTCAGATATGAATCACATTCTCCATACTTAAAGTTGAGACATTCCATCAACCAAGGTTCAAGAGCTTCGCAAGTACGTTCAAAGACATCAAACATCAAGACGACGCGACGATTAACACAAGCAGTATTTAGCAAGTTTATAAATAGAGGCGTTAATATCTTCTCAGGCTCACGCAACAATTGCACCTCATCTTTGTTGCCGAAACGGTCAATGAGATAACTGACACCTTGCGTCAGTGCCTCGCCCGCCTCTTTTTCATTCACATATTCTGCAAACACACCAACTCCGGGAGTTCGCCGTGCAGCTTTAATTGCAAAGTCAGTCATGCCACGAACTACGAGATTCAGTGCCCCTCGTGGTGCCTTTTGATCACCTTCGATTTGTTCTCGACAAGTACGGTAGGTCTTATAGCGCTCATCAAATTCCTTATTCTTAATATCGATCAGCGCCAGTTTTTCGGCAATATATCCCATTACTGAGACTGGAGAAAGTTGGTTTTCGTCGCAAAGAATCGCAACACCATTAATCGATGGGGAAGTGACAATGCTCTGAAATTGCTGCAACAGTGTACTTTTACCAACGCCACCCTCACCAGTGACAGAAAAAAGTAGGAAATTCGGGAGTCCTGAATGAAAGTTATTTGAAAAAGTGTGAAGGTAATCTGAACGGCCCACAAAGTTCTCTTTACGGCGTCTATCAATTATTTCTTTCCAGCTTTTTCTCTTTTCTGTCATGCCTTGCCTCCCTCGTTATTCCCGCACGCCCTCATTGCATTTGGTGTTACCAGTTTCGTACTTATAAGAGAGCTACATGTTTTAGTTCAACGCCAAGCGTCACCCGTTTATTCTCCTGCTGCTTTGGCTTGTGGCCGCATCGTGATGACCGCGGCTGAGGCGGCGGGCTGGCACAAGGCAGTTCGCTCTCACCTCTTACCCGATCAGTCTTTGTCTCTTTTCCCTGCTTTCTCATATACCGCATCCTTGTCTCGCTTGCCCACAGCAATAACCATGACACAGATCTCTTTATCCAATACTTCATAAACCAGACGATAGCCGCTTGCACGAAGCTTTATTTTGTAATGATCCGTGAAGCCATGAAGCCGGCTTGATGGCACCCGTGGATTGTTGAGGCGTTCCGACAGCTTTTTCTTGAATTGAACCTGGATAGACCGATCCAGTTTTCCCCATTCCTTCAAGGCAGTGGGGATGAATTTCAGCTTATACCTAAAGTTCATCCAGAGAGACTGCTATGGCCCTTATTTTTTCACTCTGTCTTTCCTGAACGATAAGACCAAGCTGGTAGTCTTCGAGTCTTTCCATGAGTAATTCATAGGTTTCAGCCGGAATGAGATAAGCAGTGGGGCTGTTGTGATTTAAGATCGCGATCGGTTCACCTTCTGATTTTTCGATCAGGGCGGTCGGATTTCTTTTTAACTCTGAAATGCTGGCAGAGCATTTTGCAAGGACGGCCTTCATATTTGTCTCACCTCTGCATTAAATTAGCTCTTAATTCTGGTCTTATATTAGCACGTAATTTAACCTCGTGCAAGTGTCAGCGTTTTGAATCGAGCATAAAGGTACCAGTGCCGTCATTTACGCGGTGATTCAGCATTTGGTCCTTGAGGGTCTTTCATATCGATCAGCGATCAGCCGTTTCTTTTCAGCTCTTCGA
This sequence comes from Nitrospirota bacterium, assembly GCA_016214855.1. NCBI lineage: Bacteria > Pseudomonadati > Nitrospirota > Nitrospirota bacterium. The sequence continues at coordinate 2,774 of JACRMT010000006.1, forward strand.
TCATCTCGCCTGTCTGCCTGTCAGCATCCGCAGGGACGAGAACGCAGGCACCGGCGCCTCTATGCCCGCCGCCACCGTAATTGCTGCAGAGATGGCCGATGTTCGTTTTGCAGTCCCTCTTGAAGATGTTATGGCCCAAGGTGGCCGCCACAAACTTCTTTTCAGGCCCCCACTGAAGTCGGAGGGAAACATTCACATCAGGAAAGATCGTGTACACGAGAAACCGGTTGCCGACCGGGACCTTGTCGAGCGGCCGGAAATCAGTGACTATAACATTACCGTCTTTTCTCGAATGTTTCTTCAGAAACGAAAGGAACTCAGTGTTGGCTTCTTTCATGCGCTGGGTTCGTGCAGCAACTTCCGGCTGTTTCAGGACATCCTCCGGCGACATAGCCATCAGCCAGGTAACAAGGCTGCTGAAATACTCCTTGAAGCTGCCCATGCCTGTGCGGCTGTCGACCGTGAATCCGAGCAGGATCACTCCCTTGGGGTCGGTCACGTCGACTGGCTCAAGATTAGCTGCATCGAGACGGTCCGTCTCGTTCACGAGGTGTTCGTATTTCTTCAGTGATCCGGAATTATAATAGTCGTAGATCACCCGCGCGACGCTCGGAGCGATCGCATGTCTTCCCTTGTAGTTGGCCGGCGGTTTCTCATTGCTGTCGGTCAGCTCGTGGTGGTCGAACCACATGGCGCAATCCGGATGATAGGGCAGGTTGGCCATGATGTCATTGCCGGTTATGCTGAATTTCTTGTCTGTAATATCCTGGGGATGGATCAGTTCGATCGAGTCGATCTGCTCCATGGTCGACAGCAGAACAGCCGAAGTCACTCCGTCAAGGTCTCCTCTGGTAACCAGTCTCATGGTACCTCCTGTTTATTTCAGATCGCTCTTTCAATGCTATCAAACATCACTCATCACGGCCTCTCAATACCACATCATTGCTTCAAAGTCAGGAGTGGGGACAGAAAGGCTGATATAACCTCTCCAGGGGCATCGCTCTATTTCTTCGTTTCCCTTTCGGACCGAGATAAAGAGATTAAGTTCATCCTTCTGTTTTGCCTTCAGGTCAGCGAAAGGGATGCTGATCTCGAAGATCTCCTTTATCGCCACATCAGGTATCTCTTTGACCAATATCCATTCCTCGTTCAGTTTTTCGAAGAGCTTTGCACGTATGTCGCTGCCGTTGACAGGGCAGCTGATCCGGATCTCCTGAGGTTTTGAGGTCATGATCGCTATTTCGAGATCATGATCAAGCGTGTCAAAGGGTGCAGCCGTGTCTATCCTTACAAACAGGTGATCTTCATTGAAGCCGTAGTACACGCTTGCCACCAGACTCTCTGATTTATGCATGCTTCCGCCCGACTTCTTTGCATCGATCTGTGCGCCCTGATACCATTCGTAGTAGCTTGTAACAATCCCGTCGATCTTCGGCTTTATGAACCCCCTGATAGCAAGCGCAGGAGCAACGCCCCTGTCATGTCTGAGCACCGGTACAAAGAGGTGGGACGGCACATCTTTGCCCATTTCCTTGTACACCTGCATAAGGTTCAGCCTGAAGAGCTCGTCAAAATCTTCTTCTGTCTCTGTAGAATGCTCATCGCCATACCACCAGTTCCAGTCGCTGCCTTCTGCAATATGTATGGATTTCCAGGCCTTTTCGAGCGGCAGCTCAGGGTTTGCCTGCTGAAAGTGTTCGAGTGCTTCGCGTGCCTCGGTAAGATAATCCCAGGACAGGTTATCTTCTTCATGGCCGATCCAGATGCCGTAGTTGGCATTGATCCATGAGCCCGGATGCAGCCGTTCAAGCGGATCGCCGCGGTGCAGGGTATTGATATATTCCGAGACGGTTATGGTCTTGAGACGCTCTTCTTTTGAAAGCCCCTCATACAGATAGAGGAAGAAATCCCTGCCGTCGTTCTTGTAATGTTCCCATGCATTCTCGCCGTCAAGGATGATCGGCACTACATGAGGAGAGTTGGATGGAAGCGAGCTGCGGATAGTCAGCAGTCTTTGGATCAGATCATCGGCAGCTCTTTTGGGGTCCCACTGGGAATAGACAAAGCCGATGAGGTCAGAGACGGTATGGTCTCTGAAGACCATTGAGACATTTTCATAGGAATAAGGCCGGTAGAGCATATGCGGATCGAGCAGGTTTCCCGCTCCATCGCGAAGTCCCCTGCCCAGGGATGAAGCGAGTACGCCTTCATCCGTTGCCACCCACTGAATGCCGAGCCGGGAAACGGTCCGGAGGACTTCTTCGCTTACTGAGCCCTCGGACGGCCACATGCCGACGGGCCGGTAATCGAAAAGAGACTCAAAATAGTTGATGCCCATCCTGATCTGTTTTTCCGCGTCTTCAGGATGCACGAAACGCTGCCTCGGCAGCCGCACATTCGGCATTGCTACACGTGCTATGTCAGTGTCGCAGAGTAACGGAAGAATAGGGTGGTAAAAGGGCGTGAACGAAAGTTCGACCTGACCTGAGGCTGCCATATCCTTATATGCAGGTATGATCCTGCGCAGGATATGCATCTGTTCTTCAATAAGCAGTATCTTTTCTTCTTCCGTGTACCCCTGTCCCTTTTCCACGAGCGATCTCAGAAAGGGATCATTGTTCCTAAAGAGAGGGTCTATCCAGCAAAGGTTGAAGAATACCTGGAGATCGAGAAAGTCCTGGTCAGTGAAATACTTTACCGCCCTGACAAGGTCGCTCTTGATAAGATGGGTGCCGCGTTTGACCAGCAGTTCATAGTAGCGCGGAAAGGGCCTGATCATATTATCCCAGTGCGCAAGAAAGAAATTTTCGAGGATGAAGGACCGCTCCTGGTCTGTCAGCTCTGCTGCAGGCTTTCTGGTCAGCTCAAGATGAACGTCCCTGCCGCCATGATCTGCATAGTCGACGAGCTGTTCAAGGAGCGACGGCACAAGATTGAAGTTCTGTCTGACCGCAGGAAATTCTTTCAGGATCTCGAGCATGTCGAGATAGTCCTTGGTGCCGTGAAGCCTTACCCAGGGCAGGCGGTACAGACCCGTGGACGGGTCCTTGTAATACGGCTGGTGCATATGCCAGATGAAGACAATATGGAGTGGATCAGCGGTCATACTGGAAAATAAATTCGTCCGGCCTTGAGAGTCCGTATTCCTCCCTGGCAAGTTTTTCCCGGTAGAAAGGGTCGTCCTTGAGGGCTTTGAGCTGCGATCTCATCTGTTCGTTTTGGGTGCTGATCTGTGCTATCTGTTTCTCGAGACTCTGGCGGGTTCTGTTCAGCTCAAGGTATTTGAAAAGGCCCATATCACCAAAAATGAGGCTGATCGAGAGGTAAAGAAGGGTCAGCACTACGATCGTGAAAAAGATCATCTGTCTCTTCTTTACCTCAGCGTTTACCTGTTTCTCGAGCGTGGTCATGAATGAAGGTTATAAAATCCCTTTTTCCCTTTGTACACGGCTGATTCTGCGAGCTCTTCCTCGATCTGGAGCAGCCGGTTATACTTTGCAACGCGCTCGCTCCGTGCAAGCGAACCGGTCTTGATAAAGCCCGTGTTGCATGCCACTGCAAGGTCTGCAATGGTCGTATCCTCTGTCTCTCCCGAACGATGAGAAATGACAGCCGTAAAGTTTGCATTCTTTGCCATCTCGATCGCATCAAGGGTCTCGGTCACGGTGCCGATCTGGTTCAGTTTGATCAGGATCGAGTTCGATATGCCCTTCTCGATGCCCCTGGCAAGGATCCGGGTGTTCGTCACGAACAGATCATCGCCTACCAGCTGGACCTTTCTGCCAAGTGCGTCGGTCAGGGCCTTCCAGCCGGTCCAGTCATTTTCTGACAGGCCGTCCTCTATCGAAAGCACCGGATATTTGGCAATGATCTTTTCATAGTATTTGATCATTTCGTTGTAGGTCACTTTCCTGCCTTCGAACTGATATTTGCCCTTGTCGAAAAACTCTGATGCAGCGACATCGAGCGCAAGATAGATGTCCTTGCCGGGTTTGTACCCTGATGCTTCAATGGCGGTGAGAATGTAGGTGATCGCCTCTTCGTTGCTTTTCAGGTTCGGAGCAAAGCCTCCCTCATCGCCGACTGCGGTATTGAGGCCTTTGTCTTTCAGTATCTTCTTCAGGGTATGGAAGATCTCGATTCCTGCCCTGAGCGCCGAAGCAAAATCAGGGAGACCTGCAGGCATGATCATGAATTCCTGGAAGTCGAGATTGTTGTCGGCATGGGCGCCGCCGTTGATGATGTTCATCATCGGCACAGGCAGAACCTTTGCGTTGCAGCCGCCGATATACCGGTAGAGCGGCATGCCTGATTCAATGGCCGATGCGCGGCAGACGGCGAGAGATACGCCCAGCAGGGCATTTGCCCCAAGCTTCCGCTTGTTATCCGTGCCGTCAAGCTCTATCATGTAATTGTCGATAAAGTCCTGATCCGTTGATTCGAGTCCGCGAACCCTGGGAGCGATCTCCTCGAAAATGTTCCTGATCGCCTTCATGACCCCTTTGCCATGGAACCGTTTTCCGCCGTCCCTCAGTTCAAGGGCCTCTCTCTGCCCTGTTGATGCCCCGGAGGGCACCGCAGCCCTTCCGATCACGCCGCTGTCAAGGTGGGCATCGACCTCAATGGTCGGATTTCCCCTCGAATCAATGATTTCCCGTGCTATCAGATCGATAATCTCGCCCATTGCTTTAACTTCCTCCTTACAGGTATTGATTCATCAGGGATTCTATCCGGACCATGTCAATCTGCTTGTCCATCAGTTCGGAACGGTTGCCTATGTGACGCAGCGTTGTTTCAAGAAAGATCTTGAACTGCTTTATCTTGTCCAGGATCTTCGGGAAAGCCTGTCCTGTGACCATCTCTTTTCTGATGGTATTGAGGTCATGGAAAAAAATGGCAAAATCTTCGTAATCATCGTGTCTCAGAAGCCTGAATGTAAAGCTTTCGAAATATAACATATAGTTCCGCAGGGATTCAAAAGATTTGAGACGCTCCCGGGGATCATCGGCCTTTGAGCAGAAGAGGGCGACAAAGGCATGAAGGACATGGATGTCTTCCCTTAGTCTGAAGGACTGCTCGACCTTGTTCATAAAACTGGCAAAGACCTCGACGCCGCTGATCGCAGGGTCAAAGTGCTGGGTGAGCTGAACAATGGACTGCTCGGTCAGGTTCTTCAGGATGCCGTGGCTGTTTTCTATTTTACCCCGGAACTGAACCGACGCCTTTTTGCGCAGGATGTCTTTCAGTTCCTGCTGGTACACGCGCTTGGTCTCCATGGAGAACTGGTACGCAATGGCCTGAAGCAGCATCTGCAGATCGCTGCTCTTCATCTTCCTCACGGATTTGTCGACATAGGTGCGGAAGGCATTGATCTCCGACCTGAGAAGGATAAGCAGGATGAGCGAAGAGCTCAGGGATACGGCACGCTGCGTGGTAAGTTCAATGAAGCCCATGATCCTGATGAACCTGAAGAGATACAGGTAGATGACCGAGATATGCTTTTTCTCATCCTTGTCCTCCAGTGATCTGGCGATCTTCGATATGGTCTGGTTCGTGATCATATCGAATTCAGGGTTCATATTCTTTTTGAACGGATTAAAAAAGACATTTTCCCTGATCTCCTTGCTGATCAGATTTCCGACATTCAGGAATCCCATATACGAGGTATGGCCTGAGCGGGCAAGATCCGAGATGAGCCCTTTCATATTGATGAATGAGTCATAGAGAAGGTAGAGTCCTTTTTCCGGTGTGTCCTGCAGATACAGATCTTTCCTGAAGTCGTCGATCTTGCGCTCGGACATGAATTTGGATTCCGCGAACTTCCGGAACCAGTACGCGTTCTTTCTGTTTTCCGGAATCACGACCTCGAGGATGCCGAGCACACGGAGGATCACATCACGGGCAGCGAGCAGTTCTTCGTAAAAGTTCCTGCCGGCAATGTCCTCGTTCGAAAAAGGCAGGTTCTCTATGTTAAAGAACCGGTCAAGGGCACGGAGCAGTATATCAAGTTCTGAAAAAAGGACTGAGTTGTCCTGTTTTGACTGCGTCACCCAATTCTGTCCGCTCTCTTTCGGCAGCATTATCCGCGGTCTTCCTTATTGCCCGGCAGATGCACCGCCATCTGATGGACGTCTTCCGCTGCTTCCATGACAGCCTCTGCCAGCGTAGGGTGGGCATGGATCGTGCCTGCGAGTTCACGGGCAGTGAGCCCTGCTTTCATGGCAACTGCAGCCTCAGCAATGAGATCAGAGGCATGAGGGCCGATAATGTGGGCGCCGATGATCCTGTCTGTTTCTTCGTCGGTAATGATCTTTGCCATGCCGGCTATCTCATTCATGGCATGAGCCTTGCCAAGGGCCCTGAAAGGGAAACGACCTACACGGTAACGAATACCTTTTTCAGCTGCCTGCTCTTCACGAAATCCGACTGACGCGATCTCCGGCGAGGTGAATATGGCCGCAGGCACAACGCTGTAATCGATCTCGGTATTCTGCCCCATGATATTCATTGCTGCGACGATCCCCTCTGCAGACGCTTTATGGGCAAGGAGCATGCCCCCGGTCACATCTCCAACGGCATAGATGCCGGGAATGGATGTTTCCATTTTCCTGTTGACGATGATCTCTCCTTTTGGCCCTGTGCCTATGCCGGTTTCCTTCAGTCCTATGCCGTCGGTATTCAAGGCTCTGCCGATGGATACCAGGATCTTTTCCGTGACGATCTCCTTCCCGTCAGAGAGCACTGCATGAATGCCGTCTTCCCTGATGCCGGTCTTTTCGATCCTGACATTAGTGATGAGTTTTATCTTCCTTTTCTTTAATTCTTTTTCAAGGAGCTCTGATATCTCCCGGTCTTCTGTTGCAACCGCTCTGGGAAGCATCTCAACGATAGTCACCTCGGCGCCGAGTTCCCGAAAGATGCAGGCGAACTCACACCCGACAACGCCAGCGCCGACGATCAGCATGCTTTTTGGTATCAGCCGCAGATCAAGGGCGTCAGTGGAGGAAAGGATATGCGTTCCGTCAAAAGACAGGGACGGGATCGCCGCAGGACGCGAACCTGTTGCAATGATAATGCTGTCTGAAGGAACAATCTCCTCTGTTCCATCCTTCAAGGTGACGGTGATCGCTCCCGGTGAAGAGATCACCCCTCTTCCCTGGACAAGTGTTATGTCCCGGTTCCTGAAGAGACCCCTGATACCCTTGACGAGTGTGGATACGACCTTGTTCTTCCGGTCAACGATGCGGCTCAGGTTCGGGATCACACTGCCTTTGAGTTCAAGGCCGAAATCCTCAAGATCTCTGAGCCTGGCGAGGAGGTCTGTTGATGCAATAATAGTTTTTGTGGGGATGCACCCGCGGTTCAGGCAGGTGCCGCCGACCTCACTATCTTCAATGACCGTGACGCGGGCGCCGAGCTGGGCAGCCCGTATCGCAGCGACATATCCGCCCGGTCCTGCGCCGAGGACCGAAAGTCTCACTTAGATTCCTCGTCCACAAGCCTGCCGTATTCAGAGGCATCCAGGAGATCATCGATCTCAGCCGGGTTATCCAGTTCGATCACGGCTATCCAGCCGGCTCCATACGGGTCCTCGTTGATGATCTCGGGGGTCTCGGAAAGTTCCTCGTTGATCTGGATGATCCTTCCGCTGACCGGCGAGATCACGGATGATGTCGATTTTGTGGATTCGATCTCGGTGATCTCGGTGCTTGCCTCAACTGACGCATCGACCTCCGGAAGTTCGATATAGACGATATCTCCCAGCGCGTCCTGCGCATAGTCGGTTATACCGATCGTTCCTTTTTTGCCGGAAACCCTGACCCATGTATGTTCCTTATGATACTTCACGTCCTGTGGATGCATTGTTGCCTCCTTAGTGAAAAATACAGCAGAGATTTTTTCTCTATCATAGCATGTTCTCTTCAGTCAAAAAAGGGTTTGAAAGGCTGGTTAAAGCCGTACCCTGTTCTTCAGTTCGATCAGCTTTGCAAGTGCTTCTTCGGGCTTCATGCTGTCCGTCTCCAGCGCAAGGATCGCGTCAATGATCGAGCCGCCAGAAGAGGAAAACAGATCGAGTTGATCGAGCTTTTTCTTGCCGCTTTTCTGTTGGGCGAACTTGGGAGCGCCGGTCTCATTCAGTTCTTCCTTCTCAAGATTATGCAGAACCTCTTTTGCCCGGGCGATTATGATATCAGGTATGCCGGCAAGACGCGCAACCTGTATGCCATAGCTTTTATCAGCCGGGCCTTCCTCTATCTTTCTCAGAAAGATGATCTCGTCTCCCCATTCCCTGACCGAGATATTGAAGTTTTTTACCCCTTCGTGGATAATGGCCAGTTCTGTCAGTTCATTGTAATGCGTAGCGAAGAGCGTCCGCGCCTGGATTCTGTTCAGAATATGCTCTGCAATGGCCCAGGCGATGCTGATGCCGTCAAACGTGCTTGTGCCCCTGCCGACTTCGTCAAGGATGATGAGGCTCCGGCCGGTGGCATTGTGGATGATATTGGCAGCCTCTATCATCTCGACCATGAAGGTGCTCTGTCCCTTGACGAGAAAGTCCGATGCACCGATCCGGGTAAATATCCTGTCCGTGATGCCTATGCGGGCCGATGCGGCCGGCACAAAGCTCCCCATCTGCGCCATGAGGGTTATCAGCGCAACCTGTCTCATGTACGTGGACTTGCCTGCCATGTTCGGCCCGGTCAGGATGATAAGCAGATTATCCTGTGTGTCAATAAGCGTATTATTCGGAATGAAGCGCTCTCCGGCCAGTACCCGTTCAAGCACGGGATGCCTGCCCTCCGTGATCTCGATCACCGCGTCTTCGACGATCTCCGGTCTTGTGAAATTGTGCCGCTTGGCAACGACCGCAAGAGCAGAGAGAAAATCAGCGGCTGCCAGTGCTGATGCTGTCCTGAGGATCTGGTCAGAAGCATCCCTGAGGCTCAGCAGTATCTGGTTGAATACCTGATATTCAAGACTTTTCAGTTTATCCTCGGAACCGAGAACCTTGCTCTCATACTCCTTGAGTTCCGGGGTAATGAACCGTTCTCCTCCCACCAGCGTCTGCTTTCTGATGTAATCATCCGGGACGATATCAAGGTTTGACCTGGTGACCTCGATGTAATAACCGAAGACCCTGTTGTAACCGACCTTCAGGGACGAAATGCCGGTACGTTTCTTCTCCCGTGCTTCCATCTCGGCAATGAAGTCTTTGCCGGTCGTCGAGATCGATCTGAGTTCATCAACTTCTGCATGGTATCCGTCCCTGATAATGCCGCCGTCCCTGATGCTGAGCGGCGGGTTGTCGACGATCCCTTTTTCGATCAGTTCCCTGTGCAGGGGCAGTTCTGCTATCTCCCCGGCAAGGGATTTGAGATAGGGCTCCCTTGACGCGTTCAGGGCTTTTCTGAGCTTCGGCAGTTCTGTCAGCGATGCCCGTATGGCAATAAGGTCCCGGCCATGTGCCTTGCCTGTCGTAACCCGTGCGGCAAGCCTCTCCAGATCCTGAACCCTTCTGAGACAGGTGCGGATGGTTTCGAGCAGTTCGAAATCATCGATCAGATATTCAATGGCGCTGAGCCTTGCCTGGATCAGCGGTATGTCTGTCAGCGGACGCAGCAGCGAAGTTCTGAGGAACCTGCCGCCCATGGGGGTGAGCGTCTCGTCGAGTGCCCAGAGAAGGGTGCCTTCCCGCGAACTGTCCCTGGTATTGTGCGTCAGTTCGAGATTGCGCTGGGTTGCCGCATCGATGAACATGGTTGCTGTCTGTCTGAAGGTCGTAATCTTTCTGAAATCAGGATTTTCCTTCAGGGTGGTCTTGAGATACTCAAGGAGCGCTCCTGCGGCTGATATGCCGGCGGTGAACCCGCCGCAGCCAAACCCGTCAAGAGACGATACCCGGAAATATTCTGTGAGCGCCCGATATGCGTCAGCATAGTCAAATGACCAGTCATCCCGGAATGTCTGGTAATAGCCTGAAAGGGTCTCCTGGTAATGAATGTTGTCTCTGAGGCTTGAGGGGAGCATGATCTCCCTGGGCTCGAAGCTGCTCACCTCGTCCTCGATATTCTCTGCGGTCTCAAAGACGATGAACTGGCCTGTTGATATGTCGGCAGCTGCAACGCCATGCTTTCTGCCTGCAGGGAACAGTGAGATGATGTAGGTGTTTTCTTTCGGATTCTCAGGCGTGTGCGTGCCGGGTGTAATTACCCTCACGACCTCGCGGGCAACAATACCCCTGGCCTCTTTCGGATCTTCCACCTGCTCGCAGACGGCTACCTTATAGCCGGCCTTGATGAGCTTGGAGATGTATGTCTCTGACGCAAAGTAGGGAACCCCGCACATCGGCAGAGGGTTGTCCTTTGATTTATCTCTTGAGGTGAGGGCGATCTGAAGGATACGGGATGCCTTCTCCGCATCTTCGCCGAACATTTCATAAAAATCACCGAGCCTGAAGAGCACGATCGCATCGGGATAGCTTTCTTTGACAGCGGTATATTGCTTCATAAGCGGCGTGAGTTCTGACATATCGGATATTAAATACCATCAGGGAGACAAAGTGCAACCTGCCCAAAACAGGCAGAAAAGCGATTGTTTGTCATCGTCCCGGCAAGGTTCCTGCCTGCCGGTTTTCTTGACTTATTGAACTGCAAATCTCTATAATTATATTCTTTTTACGGTCTTTAAAAATGAAAATAGTTATTCCAGATATACCGGAAGAAGGGCTTACTGTAGAGCTTGAGGAGACGTTCAGTATTGACGGTTGCACGGTCTCTTCTCCGGTGAAGGCGCAGCTGGCCGTGAACAGGACCGCAAATGAGGTCATGATCACGGGGAACCTTTCCGTGGAACTGGAAATGCCGTGCAGCAGGTGCCTGAAAGACCTGCGGCAGGCTCAGGACCTTCCGGTGAGCGTCGTGTATCATCCTGCCGAGGAGATCGGCTCGGATAAGCACGGACTCCATGATGATGAGATGGACATGGGGTTTTATACGGGCGAGGAGCTGGACCTGCAGGAGTTGATCAGAGAACAGGTTTTGCTCAGTATTCAGATGAAACCTCTCTGCACGGAAGACTGCAAGGGCATCTGCCCGAAATGCGGCATTGACCTGAACACCGGTACCTGTACCTGTGTTCAGAAAGAGATAGACCCCAGGCTTGAGGTCTTAAAGAAATTATTAGACAAAGAAAAGGAGTAGTACCTTGGCAAATCCGACGAGCAGACATTCGAGAGCAAGAAGAGACAAGAGACGGGCAAACTGGAAGGGTGAGACGCCGAACCTCGGCCAGTGCCCGGAGTGCAAGGAGCTTAAGGTCCCTCACCGGGCCTGCCCGAGCTGCGGAGCCTACAACGGCACCAAAGTCCTCGAGATCGTAGAAAAATAAACGACATAATGAATGTCGTTCTTGATGCCATGGGCGGTGACCATGCGCCGACTGTCAATATTGACGGAGCCCTGGAAACGGTGCATGAGTCCGACGACATTCATGTTACCCTTGTCGGTGACGAAACTGTCATCAGGAAAGAGCTCAGGGGCAGAAAATACAGGCCGGGAAGCATCTCCATAGTCCATGCATCGCAGGTCGTTGAGATGCATGAATCCCCTTCCGTAGCGATCAGAAAAAAGAAGGATTCTTCCATTCGCGTGGGCATCGGGCTTGTCAAGGCAGGCAAGGCTGACGCCTTTGTGAGCGCGGGCCATTCCGGCGCCGTGATGGGCACCTCTCTTCTCCTCCTCGGTATGTCAAAAGGTGTTGACCGTCCGGCAATTGCAACTCTGATGCCGAACCTTAAAGACAAATTCCTGATCCTTGATGTCGGCGCAAATGTCGACTGCACCCCCCGGAATCTTCACCAGTTTGCGCTCATGGGCAACATATACTGCCAGTTGATCCTCGGACGGGAAAAGCCGAAGGTCGGCCTTCTGGGCATCGGCGAAGAGGATAGCAAGGGGAATGAACTGACGAAAGAGGCCTTTAAGCTCATCAAGGGGTCGTCTTTGAACTTTATCGGTAATATCGAAGGCAGGGACATCTTCAGCGGCAAGGCAGATGTTGTTGTCTGTGACGGCTTTACCGGCAATATAGCGCTCAAGATCAGTGAAGGTCTTGCCGAGACCATTATCAAGATGCTCAAGCGGGAGATATCGGGCATCACTGCAGGAAGACTCGGCTATCTCATGCTCAGGCCGGCATTCAGGAACTTCAAGAAGAAGACCGACTATGATGAATTCGGCGGAGCGCCGCTCCTCGGTATTAACGGCACAAGTATCATAAGCCACGGCAGATCATCGTCAAAAGCGATCAGAAACGCCCTCAAGGTTGCGCATGATTTTGCCCGCAAACGCGTGTACGAAGCCATCTCGGATGCTATCCAGTCGGACCTTCATGCCCGTGAGGCTTAGATGATACGCGCACGGATCATTGCCACCGGGTCTTATGTCCCTGAGAGCGTCATCACCAATCACGATCTTGAGAAGATCGTCGAAACGTCTGATGAATGGATCATGGACAGGACAGGGATCAGGGAGCGAAGGATCGCGGATACATCCCAGGCTGCTTCTGACCTGGCCAGTGAGGCAGCGCAGAGAGCGCTGAAACAGGCACATCTCAAACCGAAGGACATAGACCTTGTTATTGTTGCTACCTGCACCCCTGATATGCCGTTTCCCTCGACAGCATGCATTCTTCAGGACAAGCTCGGCATAAAACATGCCGCTGCCTTTGATATCAATGCTGCCTGTTCCGGCTTTGTCTACGGCCTGCATATTGCCAATTCCCTGATAAAGACAGAGGCACACAAGAGGATACTCCTTGTCGGTGCTGAGGTCCTGTCAAGGGTGACGGACTGGCAGGACAGGACAACCTGTGTGCTCTTTGGCGACGGCGCCGGCGCCGTGGTCCTGGAAGGCACGAAAGAAAAGCGCGGCATCATGTCAACCCATATTCAGTCTGACGGAAGCCTCGGCGACCTGATCATGCTGCCTGGCGGCGGCTCTCGATTCTCCTGCTCGCAGGAAAGCATCCTGAAGCGGCTCCACTTTATCAAGATGAAAGGAAACGAGACCTTCAAAGTGGCGGTGAGGACCCTTGCGGAGCTTGCCGCAAGAACACTTGAGGAAAATAAACTTGACCCGTCAAAGCTCTCGCTGCTTATCCCTCATCAGGCCAATCTCAGGATCATTCAGGCAACGGCAAAGCGGCTTGATCTCCCGGATGAAAAAGTCTTTGTGAACATCGAAAAGTACGGCAACACCTCTGCCGCATCCATACCCATTGCACTTGATGAAGCAGTCAGGGCAGGGAGAGTCAGCGAAGGAGATCATATTCTTCTTGAAGCCTTTGGCGGCGGTCTCACCTGGGCATCAGCACTGCTGAAGTGGTAGATAAAAGCAGGTTTAGGTCAAGACTTAGGCTAAGATCGACTGCAGAATATGAGCTTCATTCGAGAGTCGAAATACCTGTCGATATTTTTCGCTCCTGGTTTTTATCTCAACCTTAGCCTCAGCCTTATTCTTTTTTCTTCCTGCCTCTCTCTTTCTTTCTCGAACTGATGTGCCATATTCTGAAGATCCTCTCGATCTTGTCCTTGTATACCATGGAAAGAAAGATGATCACAATAGCAACGCCGATCAGGATTGAGAAGCGGTAATACTGCTGATATCTGAGATAGGTGCCGCCGAGGGTCAGAAGGACCGTACCGCCGAATCTCCCCACCGTGCTGATGATCAGGAACTCCCTGGTCGTAAGATGTCCCAACCCGATTATATAGCAGAGGATGTCTTTAGGAAATCCGGGGATGAGGAAGAGGACAAAAACAAGGAATGCCCCCTTGTGATGCAGCAGGTAGTCATATTTTTCCATTGTTTTTTTCGAGACGAATTTGTCCGTAAAAGGCCTGCCGAATGTCTTTGCCAGAGCGAAGTTCACCCATGATCCAATGGTAAGCCCGATGGTCGAGAGGAAGAGCCCCAGCAGCGGGCCGTAGAGAAATCCGCCAAGGACGCCGGTGACCTCGCCGGGGATGGGTGCGGCCACTACCTGGAGCGCCTGCAGCAGGATGAAACCGAGAAAAGAGAGCGGACCGAGAGAGTCAAGAAATGTCCGGACCCGTTCCCGGTCCATGAAGAACTGAAATGCCCCTGCCTTGTACAGGATGAACGTCAAAAGAAGGAAGAAGAGCAATACGGAAACCTTGATCCATATATGCTCAGAGCCTCTTTTTTGGATCTGTGGTTCTATGACTCAGCCTTCGCTTTATCCGGGCCTATGAAATACTTCAGTGTGTCAATGGGGACAGGAAAGAGAATTGTCGAGTTCTTCTCTGTTGCGATCTCGGTCAGGGTCTGCAGGAATCTGAGCTGCAGGGCGATCGGCTGAGACGATATCACTGAAGCTGCATCAGCGAGTTTTTGCGAGGCCTGGAATTCACCCTCTGCATGGATTATCTTTGCCCTCCGCTCGCGCTCTGCCTCTGCCTGGCGGGCTATGGCGCGCTGCATCTCAACCGGCAGATCTACATTTTTTACTTCCACGGTTGAGACCTTTATGCCCCAGGGCTCTGTCTGGAAATCGATCACCTTCTGGAGTTCTGCGTTCAGTTCATCGCGCTTTGCGAGCAGGTCATCCAGCTGACCCTGGCCCAGCACACTCCTCAGTGTGGTCTGCGAAATCTGCGAGGTGGCATAATAGAAATCCTCAACTTCCGTGATCGCCCTGATGGGATCCATGACCCTGAAGTAAATGACAGCATTTACTTTCACGGTAATATTGTCCCGGGTGATGATATCCTGCGGCGGCACATCCATGGTTATGGTCCGGAGGCTTACCCTGACCAGCTTGTCAATGATCGGCCAGATGAGGACAAGCCCCGGCCCCTTGATCGGTATGATCCTTCCGAGTCTGAAGACAACGCCGCGTTCGTATTCCTTGAGGATCTTTATCGCGCTCGTCAAAATATAGAAGCCAAAAAACAGGCTTAGTATCATCAACGTCAGAAATGGCGTGAATAGTGACATGATTATTCCTCCTTTTTATTGACCTTCAGTTTAAGTCCTGTTACTTCCCGAACGATGACGCTGCTGCCTTTCTCTATCAATGTGTCTGAAAAGGCAGACCAAAGTTCTCCATGCAATGATACCATGCCGCTCTCTTTTGTGATATCTTCAACTGCTTTTCCTCCAAGTCCGATCATACCTTCGCTTCCGGTTACCGGGGGTGTCCGGTATGCCTTGTAGGCAAGCCTGAATGTCAGGGTAAAAAAGAGGGCTGTGATCAGCACTGCAGGGATGATGATCGAAAGTGAAAGCCGGTAAAAAGGCCCCACCGATTCAAAGAGCATGAGCGAGCCAAAGCTCATGGCAATAATGCCGCCAATGGCAAGCATGCCGTGCGATACGATCTTCACCTCAAGGACAAAAAGGATAATTGAAAATATGATCAGCGCAAGGCCGGCGTAATTCACCGGAAGGCGCTGGAACGAAAAAAAAGCGAGGATCAGAAAAATGCCGCCTGCAACACCGGGGAAAAGAGCACCCGGATTGGCAAACTCAAAGATGAGCCCGTAGAATCCGAGCAGCAGGAGCATATAGGCCACACTCGGATCAGCGATGAAATTCAGGATGGTATGACGCATGCCCAGCTCCTCTCCGACAGCACCTGACACTATCTGCCCTGCAGATTCAGCAGAGAAAAGGAGTGCCGTCGGCAGAAGGAAGAGAAGAATAACAGCCCCGGCGCATAGTGCACTTTTCATGATTTTATTATACTATGGCAGCGACGAAACAGATGAATATTGACAGAGATGGAGAGTTGCCGCCCGAGCATTTCATTGACAAAAATTGGTCTGGTTTGCTATAAACAATGTCTGCTTGCAACAGCAAACAGTGCGGTTATTTCAATGTTCCCAGGTAGCTCAGCCGGCAGAGCGGGTGGCTGTTAACCACCATGTCGGGGGTTCGAATCCCTCCCTGGGAGCCAATTCTTAGGTTTCATGGCGACTTTCTCTCTCTCCTTACGAAGTGAATCAACGCACAGTTAAGACATCGACTCCCCTGCAGGTATTACCAATTTTTTTCAGCAACGCCATCTGCTGTTGAACTGCAGGTCATTTACGTTCTTCAGGATTCTTTGCGAATGGTAATCATGCCGCCATGTTCCGTTAAATCGGCGGATGGCCTGTTGCCCTGGTTTTGTTGACTTGTTGTATACGTATTTAATATTATTTATTACTTATGCATAGATATGGAGGATCACAATGGTCTTAGCGCGCAGAATTATTGTTATTCTTGCCCTGTTACCTGTTCTATTCGTTGGTTGCGAATCCCTCAAGGCCTCGAAACCTATTCTGCCTCTCAAGGATTACGAGCGGATGATCGCCGGAAGGCTTGATGCCAACTACGTCGGGACGCAGAACTGTCTTGCAGCCTGCCATGTTCACGACAAGATCAAACGGGATTTTGATGCCAGCACCATGGGGATGCAGCTCTCGGGCAGATCGGGCATGCCGCTTGTTAACTGTGAATCCTGTCATGGACCAGGCAGCCTTGCCATTGAAGGTTTGACGCCTGAAAAGATAGAGGCTGATGCGAAGGCCGGCAAACAGACAGCCTGTGATTACAAGACATTAATAGATCTGAAGAATCTGCCGAGCCAGGCAAAATCACTGATCTGTCTCAAATGCCATACGGCAAATGCTACCTTTAATCTTCACAACTGGAATGCCGGTGCTCATGCGGTCAGCGATGTGTCCTGTTCAGACTGCCACAATATCCATGCAGGATATGACCTGAAGGTCGAGCCGAAGAACATGGCTGTCATGTGCGAAAAATGCCATCAGGAAGTAAAGGCCGAATTTGCTCTGCCGAGTCATCACCCGGTTCCTGAAAAGCGGGTCGTATGCAGCGACTGCCATGATACTCACGGATCGGTGAATGATAAACTGCTGAAGAAGTCTACCGTAAAGGAGACCTGTACGCAGTGCCATGCGGAAAAGGAAGGTCCTTTTGTGTATGAGCATGCAGAGAATATGGAGGACTGTCGTACTTGCCATAACCCTCACGGATCGGTGAACAATAACCTTCTCGCGGTTAAGGTGCCGTTCCTCTGCTTGCAGTGCCATGAAGCGCACGCTGCCCGGGATACGACCGGCGCGGCGAATGCCCTGCAGAGACGGGTCGGGATCTATACGCGCTGCACGGATTGTCATTCTCAAATTCACGGCACTGACCGTCCTTCCCCCAGCGGCAAGGGCAGATTCATTCAATAGGAGGGGAAATGAACATGAAAAAGATATTAATTGCCCTGTTTATCGGAATAGTGTTCCTGAACTCTCAGGTGTCTGCCGGAGAGCCAACTGAGGCGGCAAAGCAGCCTGAGACGACAGAAGCAGCGGATGTATCTGAAGAGCATTACCTTTTTCCCGTTATTCCTCCGGAAGTAACCCTCACCGGCGGTTACCGCTTTGTCTCTGACAGAGGTGCAGCCACGGCTGACGAATATGAATACCTGCATAATTCCCCTGTCTTTGGCGGGGACGTAAGATACTTCAGCTTTCCTCACCGGTTTCATCTTAATCTTGATTTCGAGAACAGAAAGGATTATTACGGAGATATCAATTATGCGTATGAAGACATCGTAATTTTCCGGGGTATAAACCGCACCCTCTATCATAATCTCGATAATCTGACGCTGATCGATACCAACCCTGCTGATTCCCTGTATCGGGTGACCCGCAGGGATCCGGGAAATCTGTATGGTGTTAAGGTTGGTATGAGTAATTTCTTTTTGCGGTTCAAGACTCATGATTTCCCCTTTCATGTCTATGCAGAGGGCGGACTGGTCACACGAGACGGCAGTCAGCAGCAGAGATTTTATCTCGGCAGCACAAACCCTTCGAGCGGGTACAGGACCTCTGATTCCCGCAATACGGACTGGCAGACAAAGGCACTTACCGTTGGGGTGAACAGTCATTTCGGGCCGATCGAGATCGATTATTCTCATGGTGAAAAGTGGTTCAGTGTGAATGGCGACGCAGTGCTGTTCGATCCCTATGCTGCTGTTACGCAGAATGCTACCCGTCCGGCGAGGGCTGCCGGTGACTATGCGCATAATCTTATCCCCGAACTCAGAGGTTCATCGGACACGCTCAAGCTTCATACGTCCTATACAGGAGGGCTGGTCGCTTCAGCAACGCTCTCAAAACTTGACCGTGAGAACAGGGACAGCGGAGCACGTGCAACTCACACTATCGCAGCCGGGGAGATAACCTGGGTGGCCGCACCGAAACTGACTTTTTTCCTGAAATACCGGCACAAGGAAGCGGACATTGACAATCCTTCGGACATAAGAGTTTCTGACAGGACAGGAATAAATATTGTTACCTACGGAAAGAATGACGGCTTCGGTTCGATCAAGGATTCCATATCTTCCTCAACCGATACCGTGACCGGGATTGTCCGGTACAGACCTGTGTCAGGAGTTGTCTTCAGGGGAGAAATTATTCATGATGTTGTCAACCGGACTGATGCCGCTGAATGGGGCATTCCTGATAAGACCACCAGGAACCTGGCTTCGCTCTCCGCAGACGTGAGGCTCATGAAAAACCTGAACGCCAAGGTAAAATATACGCATAAGGATATCGAGCACCCCGCTAATAACGTCGAGCCTGATTGGGCTGATGAGATTCGCACATCAGTTTCCTGGGTGCCGACGCCCAGGCTGAATGCGATGGTGAGCTACGGGTGGGCAAAAGAGAAGAGGTCTGAACTTGTCGGGCTGGTAAATCTTCCGGCTGACGACAGGGAGGTTTTGCGGGACAGATTTTTGGGTAGTTTAACCTATCTGGTTCTCAACGATCTTTCCCTGACTGCAAGCTATGCCTACATGCATAATAAGACCGCACAGGACATTGCAAGCGGGACGGTTACCGACCTGATGGTTCCGAACAAGATCTTCGCCCATTTTTACGGGGCGGATCTGAACTATACGCCGAAGACCAATCTGACCATTGGTGCTGGTATAAGTTATACGCTCAGCAGCGGCACGTTCTATCCTTCTGAACCCGATCTCCTGAATCCTTCCATTGCTGCGTTTTCCGAACTAAGGACAAAGGAAACGGTTTATCATGTATCCGGAGAATACCGCTTCAAGCACGGCTTCTCGGTAGGCGTGCAGTATAAGTATTCCCGGCTGGATGATGCGATCGACAATGCATATGATGATGTGCAGGACGGCAGAGCGCATATCGTGTTCCTGACGCTTTCGAAGAAATGGTAAGGAGTTTGCTTGTTCTTATGAAAAAAACAGTCATATATTGCCTCGTTCTTATCTGTTCAGTGCTGTACATTGGGGCTGGTGCCGCAACTGCTGCTGAAAAAACGATCGGTGTGATCATGACCGGCAACATCCCTTATTACAAGGAGATGCACAAGGCGTTTACCGAAGGGCTTGCTGCCGAGGGTATGGGCAAAGTGGAGGTTGTGCTGCAGACACCCACGCCGGAGCCGATGTCCTGGTCAAATGCTGCACGCAAACTGATCTCGGTCGGGGCTGATCTTATTGTCACGTACGGGGCTCCCGCAACGCTCACGGTAATGGGAGAAACCTCTGAGATCCCGATCGTCTTCGCCGGGGTCTATGACCCTCAGGCATTAGGCATTATGGGCAAGAATGCAACAGGCGTCAGCTCAAAAGTCCCGGTTGCCAGTCTCGTGAAGAACCTTAAGGGTATTTCGAACTTTACAACACTCGGTGTGGTCTTCAGCGAGTCGGAAAAGGACACCGTGCTTCAGGCGAATGATGTAAAACAGCTGGAGGCCTCGTTCGGATTCAAGTCCTCCCGGTTCAGTGTCAAGAAACCTGACGATATTGCAAAGATAGCTAATGTTGACGCTCTTTTTCTGACAACCGGTTGTGCTGCCATGCACTGCGTAAACAATATCATCGGTGTGGCAAGAAAGGCGAAGATCCCGACAGGAACAACCATCGGCGGCGGTGAAAGCAGCGGTATTATCCTGACGCTGTCAGCCAACCCTCAGGAGCAGGGAAAAGAGGCAGCGAAGATAGCTTCCAGGGTGTTCAAGGGTGCAAAGCCTTCCTCTGTGCCTTTTGAAGCGCCGAAAAAGATAGACCTTATTGTAAACCTCAAGGAGGCAACGGACATGGGGCTTAAGATACCTTTTGACCTGCTGACTACTGCTACAAGGGTTATAAAATGACCGGTAAGCTCTCCAGGATGAACCTCCAGAATAAGGCAGTTACGCTCATCGCAGGAATCGTGTTCCTGATCCTCGGGATCAACACTGCTGTTCTGACCGGTGTTGCATCGGGGAAATACAAGTCTGCCATGCTGGCGAAGAGCGCTGCCATAGCCGAACTTATGCAGAAGGATCTGGGCAAGGCCGTTACGCTCGGCATACCCATAGAATCTCTTGATGGCGTGAATGAAAAACTGGTTGAGCTGGTTTCTCGGGATAAGGCAATGGGGTATGCCTTGGTCATGGACCTGAAGGGCAAGGCGCTGTTTCACAGCCAGCCGGGTCAGGCAGGCAAAGAGATGAAGGATGCTGAAACAAGTAAGGTCATAGCGTCATCGCAGAGCCTTGTTCAGACGCTGGATTCCTATATTGATCTGTCCTTTCCCCTGCTCACTGCAGAGAATAAGCCTGCCGGTTTTCTCAGGGTCGGGGTCCAGAAGCGGGAGATAAACGCCCAGCTCTATGAACTCCTTTTCTGGGCTGTGGGCATATCAGCTCTCTGCTTTCTTGCTTCAGGTTTTCTCGTCTATATTGCCATTGCCCGGTTTATCACCGGTCCGATTGTCGAGATGGAGCATACTGCTGATTCCCTGGCATCTGGAGACCTCAGCAGTGAGCTGAAGGTCACCGGTCACGATGAGGTATCGGCCCTTCAGAAGGCTATCAACAGAATGGCATTCAATCTCAAGGATATGCTCTCAAAGGTTTCCCATATCACCAACAGCGTCACCACGGTCACCTCGAACATCGCACTTTCTTCTCAGGGCGTGCTCTCCATTGCTGATGTGCAGCAGCAGGCTGTTGATGAGACTGCCTCCTCGATCGGGAAGATGGACAGTGCCATGGCAGAGATAGCGCTCAGCGGTGAGAGCCTGTCGGATTCAGCGACTGCAACATCTGCCTCGATCCATGAAATGGCGTCATCGATCGAGAAAGTGGCGGAGACCACGAATGTGTTCAGCGAGACAGCGCATGAGACTGCCTCCTCGATCGAGGAGATGGTATCGACCATCAAGACCATTGCAGAGAGCCTTGAAACGCTTGCCCAGTCGTCTGAGGCGATCGCATCATCGATCGATGAGGTGAACGCCACAACAAAGAATATCGATGCACGAGCCCATGAATCGGTCAATCTTGCCGAGACGGTCATGAATAATGCGTCTGAAAAGGGCATGCATGCAGCCCAGGCAGCCATGCATGGCATGACGAATATCAAGACCGGTGTTGTCGCACTGTCAGATATCATCAATAATCTTGGCAAGCGGACTGTGGATATCGGCAAAATACTGAATGTGATCGACGATGTCGCTGATCAGACAAACCTCCTGGCCATCAATGCTGCCATCCTTGCATCAAAGGCAGGCGAGCACGGCAAGGGGTTTGCCGTTGTTGCCGATGAGATCAAGAATCTTGCGGAACGGACCTCTTTTTCCACGAATGAGATCGCGGAACTGATACGTTCGGTTCAGGAAGGCACAAAGACGAGTATCCGCATGGCATCCGAAGGTATCCATACCGTGGACAAGGGGCTGACGCTCGTGAGTGACGTGAGTGACGCCCTTCAGGATATTGTCGAGAGTTCGAAAGCATCTACCGAGATGGCCCGTGCGATCCAGAGGGCAACAGAGGAAGAGGCCCTTGCGATCAAGCAGATAACGGATTCTGTTGAGCAGATGACCGAGCAGACAGAGAACATATCACGGGCGATCCAGGAACAGTCCAAGGGGAGCAGATTCATCATTGAAGCTACGGATCGGGTGAAGGAACTGTCGCAGCAGGTGAAGAATGCCACGGGCGATCAGAAGGACCGGAGCAGACAGATAGCCGGCGTTATCGAAAATGTTACGACGCAGGCATTTCACATTTCAGAGGCGATCAGCAAGCAGAAGGACAACAGTGCCGAGATGGTCAGGTCCATGGAGAAGATCAGAAACACCACGGGTAAGCTTACCGGCTCTGCCAATGACATGAACGCGGTCGTGAGCGCCCTTAAGGAAGATGCCTTTAATCTCCTTATAGAGTTGAGGAAGTTTAAGGTTTAAGGCCGTTGCTCAGGCTGAAGCCGGGTGATGAAGTTCCTCATAGTCTGCAGGCCAAACAACTCGAACAGCTCTTATGGTTTAATGCAGGATTTCTCCCAGTTTTTCCTGCAGCACAGACAACTTATAGGGCTTCTGGATAAATCCGTCGGGGATCAAAGGACTTATCTCGCTTAAGGCCGAACTGAGGTCGTATCCTGTTGATATGATTATCTTGATGTCAGGTCTGATCTTTTTAAGTCTTTTAAAGGTTTCCCTTCCCCTTATCCCCGGCAGCTGAAGATCAAGAATAACGATCTCGAACCGGTCCGGGACAGATTGAACGGATCCTATTGCCTTTTCACCGGTATCGACCCCAATAACGTCGTAGCCGAGGCTCAGGAGTCCTGTCTTGAGCAACTGGAGGATATCCGGCTCGTCATCAACGATCAGGATGCTCTTCTGCGTTGATGCGGGTGGTGCTGTCTTCACGATGGGCAATGCCTGGGCAGCTTCCTCTGAGCGCGGGATCAGTATATGAAATGTCGCGCCTTTGCCTGCTTCGCTCGAAAAGGTGACGCAGCCGCCGTGATTATGCACGATGCCTGACACTGCCGAAAGGCCGAGTCCCCTCCCCATGAATTTTGTGGTCACAAAAGGCTCGAAAATCTTGTCTGCTATGTCCGAAGGAATGCCGGTGCCCGTGTCAGTGAAAGAGATTGAGACATAATCACCCTCAGGGTGTTCATGATGCAGGGAGCAGGTCCAGGAAGGTCTTGCACGTATGTTCTCAGCGCTGATTGTAAGTGTCCCGCCGTGTTCTTCAGTCGCTTCAAAGGCATTATTGCAGAGATTGACAAAGGCCTGGATGAACTGGTTCTCATCTGCCATGACCGGCCAGAGGTCCTCAGGAAGAGAGAGCGCGATCCTTGTTGCTGCTGCCTTGCCTTTATGGCTGAGATCAAGGGCTTTTCTGATGGGACTGCCCAGAGAAACGCATTTGAGCTGGTACTTTCCCTCTTTGGCATAGGCAAGCATCTGGCGCGTCAGGTCAGCCATACGCTCAACGCCTGCGATAATGGTGTCCAGAGGCCGGGATGCTTCGGGCTGAAGCTGAAGCTTCAGCTTCAGGAGTTCTGCATTCCCGAGGACCCCCATAAGAATGTTGTTAAAGTCATGGGCAATGCCTCCTGCAAGGGTCGCGATCGACTCTTCCTTCTGCTGACGAAAAAGCCTCTCGTCTGCCCGCTTCTGATCATGCTCCCGTCTGACCCTCTCGGTTATATCCTTGCAGAGCTCGATGATATACGCCACATTGCCGGCGCTGTCAAAGATCGGCGAGGCGGTGATCTCTACGATCGTATCATTTTCTGCCGCCCCCTTATGGGTATGGATCACTGTTGCGGGTCTCTTCGTGGTCAGCACATCTCTGAGAGGACAGGGATGTCCATCGTCGCTGCACGGACTGCCTGCCCGGTGCGAGACCTGATAGCAGAAGGTGCCGTCATCCGACAGGTTTGTCTTTGCCTGCACGTTCATAAGTTTTATGCGGTAGTCGGAGCTGATCACCATGATCGGGTCAGGAACGCTGTCGATGATAGACTGCAGAAAGATCAGCTGCTCGCTTCTCTCTTTTTCGGCCAGGAGAAGTTTTTCTTCGGTCTGCTTTCTCCCATTGATCTCATGCATCAGTTCGGTGTTCATATCCCGAAGGTCGGCTGTTCTGGCTACGACCTGCTGCTCCAGATTGTTCCGGGCGTCCTCTGCATCCTGCTTGGCGAGCAGGATATGCCGATTCAGCTTAAGGATATGTAAAATAACGAGGGTCATGCCGGTTATGGTAAGGATGATCAAAACCATCACATACCAGTACTGGCGCATGGATTGGGAGAAGGTGACCTTACCGTAATTTTGGTAAGGACGGAGCCTTAACTCCTTAAGAAGATCGTGCACAGCATGATAGTCCAGTGGTATGGTCCATCCATATATTCTTGACGCTGCGGCAGGGCCTGATTCAGGATGCATGTTCAGAAGGGCAATGACGACCTTTCTTGCGATCTCCTCAGGCGTTTTTTCGAGGCGTGCGATGGGCCATTCGGGATAGAGCCTGGTGCTGAGCAGAAAAGGGAACCCATTTTTTGTTTTGGGATTGATTATCTTAAACTCCTGCAGGGCGATCCTCCCGTCCTCTGCCATGCGCTCAAGGGTATCGGTCCTGACTGTTCCTGCGTCAGCCTTCCCGTCCCGGACAGCCATTACAACGCTCTCGTGATTGTCCGTAAAGGAGAGGCTCTTTAGATCTTTGTACGGATCGATGCCGGCAGCATGAAACTCCCCCCATGCGGCACGCCATCCTCCCAGTGAGGTCTCATCAACCGCAAGGAATGTCTTCCCCCTGATATCTGCAAGGGTTTTAAGATCATCCCTTTCCGCCCTGCAGAAGATCGTGCCGCCAAAGACCGTGGATGATCCTTTGAATCCCCGGTTCTTCATGGTAGCGATGCGTGTAACGCCATACCTGGCTTCAAGCTCCACATAAATCGAGCTGTTCGCAATAATAAAATCGATCCTGTTGTTACGGACCGCATCATCGATCTCGTCAAACGTGAGAGGAATGATCTCGAACGACGTTCCCGGAATGCTCTTCTGCAGGTACATGCCTGTGGGTTGCCACATCCTGACCGCAACGTCCTTGCCCTTGTATGCAAGCACGCCGATCTTTACGGACTGGGCAGAGGCCGGAGCCGTAATGGCAAAAGGAAGAATGATGCCGAACAGGAGAATAAGTATTTCCCTGAAAGCAGGAAGAAAACCCTTGAGACAGCTACAGACCGCGTAATGCAGAAACAAAGCAGACGATCTGTTATTCCTTATGGTGTTGTGAGCCATCAATCCCTCCGCTATTCTTTTATCACGGCGGCAGGGCTTTGTCAATGACAGGGCTGATCATATGAACGGCCATTGTTCATCCCGGGGATCGATACGTGAACAATGCGGTCCATAAAATAATTCTTGACAGGCGAACTAACAGCCTGATATATTTTGCAGGCTTACTGCGATCACTATATACAGAGACGCTGACTTGACTTGTGGAGGGGCAAGTGGAACGGGGCTATCGGGGTTGTGTACAGTTATACAGGTTTGTTTTATCTGCCGCATATTTTATCTTCCTATTTATTCCTTTTTTAGCAGAAGCTTTCGAGCCTGACCTTGAGAAAGAACTTCAGCAGTCACTGATCCAGAGCAGGGCCATTGTCCTTCAGGCACGGCAGAAGCTGAATAATAGCCCTGCCATCGACATAGAGATAAGCAAACTCAAAGATATCTCTGAGAGCGTTAAGATTTCGCTTGCATTGCTTCAGGAGCGATTCAGATTGCGACAGGAAGCCGCCAATCAACTTGGGGCAAAGGCAGGGCAACGGCACCGGGCCATGGAAGAAGGATATCTGAATGCCATTGGAGAGTATCTGAATTTAAGCGAACAGCTATCAGCAATAAGCGGTCAGCTATTTAGCGCTCAGCAATCAGCCACACCCCCCTTAACTTCCCCCCTTGGCAAAGGGGGACAGAGGGAGGTAATCGAAACCCTCAAGACCCTTCTCGACAAAATCCTTCCCAAAAACAGAAGACCGATACATGGAAGCCTTCCATACAAAAACCTTAACTACCCTGCACGGGAGCCTGATGCAAGTCCTGCAATCAAGCCTGCGTACAAGGGCGGTAGCCAGACAGTCAGCCCTGATGATACAAAAGATACACCAGGGGCCCCTTTATCACTCGAAATAGCAACTCTTGCCCAGTCCCTCAACTGGAAACCGGTTGCAATCTACGAATATGTAAAGAACAATATCGAGACCGAATGGTACTGGGGATGCATGAAAGGAGCTGAAGAGACCCTGAGACAGAGAAGCGGCAATGACTGTGACCAGGCAACACTTCTTGCTGCAATGCTCCGCGCCTCCGGCTTTCCGACACGGTATGTAAGGGGCACAATAGAGTTCTTCCCTGATATCCAAAAGGCAAAGAACCTCACAGGCATTGAAGACCCTCTAAAGATGGCAGAGTTCTTCCAGAAGGCTGGCATACCGTATAAGCCTGTGATACAGGGAGGAAAGATAACAAACCTTCAGATAGAGCATATCTGGATCGAAAGCCGGATACCCTATGGCAACTACAGGGGTACGATGATAGATGACAGCGATCCCACCTGGCTCGGACTGGATACCAGCAAGGCTGCGGCCTGTTTTGAAGATAAACGGAGAGATGGTGGTGGCTGGTAAGGATGGGCTGCCTATGGGAGAAGACTATACACTTACAATAGAACTCATATCGCCTCATGGCACTGAGAGAATCTCCAACAGCCATATTGCCGGAAACCTGACAGCAATCGGCATAGTGGCACAGAAAGCTATCAGCAGTCAGCTTTCAGCCATAAGCGAAGAGGATGATGCAGAGGCGATACTTTTTAAAGAGGCAAACAGATACATTGACCGGTGGAACCAGGCAGAGGACGAGCTTGCATCACTGATGCATCTGGCGATATCGAGACCGATACCGACTGTTGTTACCGTCGGCGGTGTGATCGATGTTACCTATCTCCTTGACATGCCCCATGGATTTGAATGGAAAGGGGTATTTATCGATGCGTCGCTTCGTGCTGTATCACCCATTACCCATAACGCATCACCCATTACCCATAACGCATCACCCATTACTGCCGACAGGCATAAGACCTTCATGCAACTCTCCGGCCTTCAGGGCTCTGTGCTTGAGCATAAGATATTTGAGGATGATTTTCAGGTTGAGTCCATTTCAACGGCGAAGCTGATACAGGTAATAAGCGATCAGCAATCAGCTTTTAGCGGACAGCTATTGACCGTAGACAAGACGAACATCACAGCAGTACTTTCTGCCTCTGACCTTGACGACAACATCAAGGAAGACATCATAAACGCAGTTAATCAGAATTACATTGTTCGCATCCCCTCAGCTGACGGCTTATTGCTGAACGCTATAAGCTATAAAGACTGGACCGGCGTGGGATATATCAAGGAAAACCCTTCCACTGGTGAGGCCGGGTATATGCTATCTGGGATGATAGCAGGCGGGATGACAGCAATAAAGGAATGGCTGAATAACTATCTTAAGGCAGCCCTTGGAACTCCCTACAATGGAAAGCCGAGCATCGGGCCAGCTACATCCATAGTCAGGATAGCCCCGACAGACAGGCAGAGCGGGATAGTCGGAAAGCAGTTGGGGCAGCAGCTCATGGTTCTTGTCCAGGACAAAAAGGGAGTGCCGGTTCAAGGTGCAAAGGTGACCTTCAGGGTAGTAGCCGGAGGCGGCAACTTTGGAAAAAACGCTCTTGGGGAATTTCAGGATAAAATTGAGGTCAAAACAGGTAATAACGGAATTGCAAAGACCAAATATTTCCTCGGGTTATATACGGCAGACAATCCCCTGTATACAAAACTCAATGAAAAAGATGAATTTATCACCCAAATCGGACTGAATCTCGTAATGGCAACAACCGGCAACATTGGCATTCAGCAGCCATTCAACGCCTACGGAAGACCGGACATAGAAGGGCCGGGCAAGAATATCATAGACGTCTTTGGGAATCAGTCAGAGACGCTGGTGAACAGTCCTGTTGGAAACCTTGTCGGAAAGGTCGTGGATCGGTATGGAAATCCCCTATCAAACGTAGATATTCTGTTTAGGGTATCTCCTGCAGTCTCCGGTAAGCCGGATGTCCCGCTTCCGGCAAACTACCGGAATGTCAAACTGTATAAGCAGGAGGAATGCAGTCTGCCGTTCCCTTTGTATGGGGAATGCAGCAAGTATTATGATTCTGTCAGCGTAAAGACAGAATACTACGGCGGGAAAATAAGCGCGGTCCTCGGGAACACGGTCAATACGGAATACACGGTCCAGGTGACTGCCCTGAATCTCACCGGGGTGGCCCCTACCGAGTTCAAGCTTAAAAGCGGCGGATACAGGAAGACCGCAGATGCTTACGCCCCGCACAACCTCCACCTCAAGCGGCTTGAGATCTATACCCCTGAGGGACAGTTAGCCAATGCTGCAAAGGCAGGAACGCCGCTGAAGTCGCCACTGACTGCCGAGTTGTTCGTCACCTATGAAGAGATGGTAACAGAAGGCCCTGCTGCCTGTACGATAGATAACCAGCAGACAAGCTGCTGGAAGGTCAAGTCAAAGGACGGATTAGTCAAGACCAGCAAGATTACTGACGGTGCGGTCACCTTTACCCCTATAACAGGCGGAGGAACGGTAACTGCTGTGAACAACCTTGGCAGCGGAAAATACCAGGCAGCGTATACAACCGGAGCAGAACCTTTGAAGAACGTCATAGAGGCCTGGGGAGAGGCAACGATAACTGTCCCGGAGATCAGATACAATTTTAGCACGGATAATTTTATAGTCCTGTCCGAAGTTCCTGTTGCTCGGCAGGCAACCCTGAGATCAAGCCAGTTCGTCTTTTTTGATAAGGATACGGGGAAGCCGCAGACGGGAATTTGTCTGAAAAACGTGGTCACAGAACAAACAGAATGCTATGGTTCAGACTACTTTATCAAAACCAATTACACGGCTTATGGAGTGGATGTGTCGCTCACCACGGAGCCCAAGCTAATGATGCGCAGCGATAAGGGATATACCTATGTCGATACAAAACTCAACTACACTATCCTGCCCCCTGAATACTCGGCTTCAATAGTGGATATAGATCTGTTGATGGACGGGTACTGGGCGGGATATTTACCGGGGATTAAGACCCAGGGGAGCGATAGTGTAACCATCACGCCCGGGTCCAGGTTCGATGTCAATGCAACCTATGCAGCAGAAGCAGTGCTCAACAGAGGCAGCGCCATAGAGGTGAGGAGCGAGAAGGTGCCGCTGTTGAATGCAGCGCTGATCCCGGATTATGACCACAATGGGATCATTGATGGAGCAGACCGGGACAGGGCATTCCGGGGGGATACGTTCTACTTCTGGATAAACGACGACGATGATGAGGGGGAAACGGATGGCAGTGATATACCGCAAGCAAATAACTATGCTATGCAGCCATATCTTAACTACTCTGACCATGTAGTGAATGGTACTCGTGACCTTATAGACTTCTTCCCGGTGTATCTGGATATAAGAGATCTGCTTAAGAACTATGAACCGGCCAAGTATGCATATAAGCTCAGATCTGAAGATGAGAGTCTTAATTTTGTGTTTACGGATTTAGAGGCTTTGCATGCGGGGTATCATCTGAGAGGCGATGATAACAATCTGAAAATTCCCAATGATCTTGGCGATGCAAACACGGCGCGGATTAATACGGAAGGGACATTTTTAAACAATCATCCCGATAAGCCAGCCTTTCTTGAGGGCATAAAATTAGGGAAGATAGGGGTTGTTCTTATTGAGGGGAGAAAGGCGTCGTCAAAACCTCTTGAACTTGTGGTCATAGATGCCAATCAGAAGGCAGTAGTGTCGATGAAACTCAACCTGAGCCTATCTGGTGTTGAGCAAATGTTTAGACATAGGAATCTAAACCCTGCGGCAAACGCTGCACTGGTGCCTGCTGCAGGATCAAAGGCAGGAGAGCTGAGCAGGAATGATGCGCCGAAGTGCCCTGATGTCGAATGTATGGGCGCTGACCCGGAGAATATCAAAAACTTTGTTTTCCTTCATGGCTACAATGTGAATGGTCAGGAGGCCAGAGGCTGGCAGTCGGAGATGTTTAAACGCATGTTCTGGTCAGGCTCGAAGGCGCGCTTCTGGGGTGTGACATGGGATGGGTGGGATACGCAGGAAATTCCCGCGATAGGAAGCGTTCCATTTACCAGAAATTACCATATTAACGTGCAACATGCCTTTGCTACGGCGCCTGCTTTAAGGGATTTTCTTTTGAATTCGATAGATGGAGAGATTACGCTTGCAGGCCACAGTCTCGGGAATATGGTGATATCGGCGATGCTTACAGATAATGCTGATTTCTGGGATGTCAACGGAAAGATTAAGAACTATTTTATGATAGATGCGGCTGTTGCTATGGAGGCTTATGATGGAGCTTCGGTACAGGAGATCGACAAGAAATCATCACCTGTAGCTTCCCTTCAGAAGCGATATATGGACCATCAGGAATGGGCAGGCGCTGGCTATAAGGACTTTCTTTTTGCATCGGAATGGTACACGCTTTTTGCTAAGAACGATGCCAGACGGCAGCTGACATGGCGAGACCGATTTAAAGTCAGGCCAAGCGGCACCAAGTATTACAATTTCTACTCTTCCGGTGAAGACGCTCTTGGCAAGTTGCCATACAATCAGTCTTCATGGGAAGCAGTCGTCGATATTGTTAAAAATAGCGGTAAGTTTTCTTGGGTGACGCAGGAGAGGTTGAAAGGTCGTCTACCGATTGGACTGCTTCTCGGGAGCAATTACGGTGGCTGGGGCTTTAATCACGAGTGGGACGAATTAGTAACTGATCCGAACAATGTAGAATTATCCATAACTGTTCAGAAGCCGACATCTGAGGCAAATCAGATACTCTCATCTGATTTAAAAGCAAAGCCTTTCTTTAACAAAGGCACTCAGGATGATCTGTTTACGAGTGGGACCATTGGACTCAACAGCATTGATTATACCCGGCGCTCTCGGCTGCTTGCCGAGGTATTTCCGGCAATGACATTGCCTGCAGGGGGGAATGAGGTGATAGTAAATTCTGAACTGAAGATTACTAATACGGACATACAAGTCAAATTCCAGCGGGCAGGTATCTGGCCGAAGATAAGGGATAAGGATTTGTCATGGCGACACAGCGATGCCAGAGAAGTAGCATATCCTTTTGTCTTTAGATTGTTTGAAGCCATGGTAGACGTTATAGAGAAAGGAGTTGCAAAGTGAAAAAAACACTATTAATTTTATTGGGCATTGGCGTGATATTTGTGCTATGGAAACCATCAGTTTATGCATTGCCAGAAGCCAAAATAACAGTGCAGATTGTGGATGAAGAGAGTGTCCCGATGAGCAGTATTGATATGGGAATCACGTTTAGTAGAGTGAAGAATAAGAATTTTGACGGCAAAAGTGACTCATCCGGCAAATTTACGGCATCGGCGGATACCGATGGAAGAGCCTCTTATGGAGCAAGCAAGCCGGGATATTACGATAGTCACGGTTCATTTGATTTCGTCAAAGTTGAGGGAAGTAAGTGGATACCTATGAGTTACAAATGGCTCCCATGGAATCCTGAAATCAAGCTGGTGCTCCGCAAGATAAGAAATCCGGTTCCCATGTATGCGCGTGATACTCAAATGTCAGGTCTTCGTCTTCCTGCAGCGGGCAAGGAAGCGGGGTTTGATCTGATGGAATATTCGTGGATGCCGCCCTATGGGAAGGGCAAACATGCAGACTTTATTTTTAAGCTGGATGAGACGTATACGGGCGAAGGTGATTTCATAAGTACTCTCATTATTTCTTTCCCCAATAAATTCGACGGAATTCAGATGGTGAATGAAGATCTAAGGAATGGAAGCATTTTCAAGCTGCCGCGCTTTGCTCCCGAGGATGGTTATCAGTCTATATTTAAAAGAGTGATGCGCAAGATACCTGGAAAGCCATTAGAGCGTGATTTTGATAATGGCAATAGTTACATCTTCAGAGTGCGCTCAGAAATGAAGGACAATAAGCTTATCCGAGCTATGTATGGAAAGATTCAGGGTGATATTGGTTTTGATCCAGCATTTCAAAAAACGATTGATCTCAGATTTACCTACTATCTAAACCCTGACTATACAAGAAATCTTGAGTATGATCGAACACGAAACCTGTTCGGAAAATTGCCATCATTGGAGAGGGTGGATCAGTAGATATGGCACTTTTCATTACATTCAACAGAAGCGCTGGTCTTATTATGTCAATACTCATGACTTCCAGCTTCGCTCATGCCGACACAGTCGACTCCATCCACCTCCTCAAAATCTCTTCTCAGGACGAGAGGGCGGTGGTGAAGATGGAAGACGGAACGAAGAAGATCATCAAGATAGGGGATGCCATAGGGAAGAACGGCAAGGTTATTGAAATCACTTCCGGCAGGGTGGTTATTGAGGAGCAGATGGATGGCGGCAGTGAGATAGTCATCATACGACTCGAAGAGGGTAAGCAGTGGACAGAGCACATATCGCGCCTGCCGGATAGTAAGACGTTGCTGTACAAAGCAGAATAAAATACGTTAAATGAGGGGACTGGGGACGATGATGGGGGGACAGAAACAACTGCTTTGTACGCTGATAGCGCTTAGTCTGCTGCTTTTTTCTCCGTCTTTAAGGCCATTAGGGGACGTAGTTGAATCAGTTAGCTTATAGAGGAAGGGTTGAAACAAAAGTTCATGCCAAGGCAAGCGCGACTTGATTTTCCTGGCACATTGCACCACGTAATATGCCGAGGGATAGAGAAAAGAGATATAGTCACTGATGACAAAGACCGAGACAATTTTGTTGAGCGGATGGGCGGCATTGCAGAAAGGATAGGTAACTATGGGGTCAGACTTGCTTATTGACATTTGGGGTATAGCCAGACAGCATGATACGCAAATCGAGAATGGGTGAGCTGCCGGACGGGCAGTCGTTGTTAAACAAAATGCAATAAAAATTGAATGGGGGGACTGGGGACGATGATGGGGGGACAGAAACAACTGCTTTGTACGCTGATAGCGCTTAGTCTGCTGCTTTTTTCTCCGTCTCTGTCTCATTCTGCTGACTTCATCGCTACAACTCTCGGCGACCAGGGTAACGTAACCGTGATGGAGGTCTCAGGCAACTACGACGCCAATAATCCTGACGCCTCGACCAATACTGATCCGAGAAAGGTGATCGCAAAGGAATTCTACCGGCTTCATAAGGACGAATATGATTTCCTTGTCATCTTTTCCAATTTCGACGTTAAAATGCCCGAGGTGGATGCAAGGGCATTCTATCTCCACGTAAAAAACGACACGCAGGGGATAGGCCAGCAGATATTCGACAATTCATGGCTCTTCGGCAGCAACGGCAAACTGCATGGCACCATAGACATGGGCAACATCACAGCGCTCATGACAGACCCTCTTGAGCCGACATTCGAAACCTCCCTCGATATCCTCAGCCACGAACTTATGCACAGGTGGGGCTCATATGTGAAGTTCATGACAGCGCAGGGCGTTGTCAGTTCTGCGCTTCTCGGCAAAGATCTGAGCCACTGGAGCTTCCTCCTTAATTCATACGGTTCTGTGCTTTACGGCAACCAGTGGCAGGACAATGGCAATGGCACATTTACATCAATAGCTGCCCGGAAATACTACAGCCCTCTTGACCTCTACCTCATGGGGTTTATCGATAAATCACAGGTGCCGCCCATGCTTCTGATCGATAACCCTGACATTGACCCAAAGCAGATGCCGGAGACAGGTATTACGATAACCGGTACCCCAACATATGTGACCATCGACCAGATCATTGCTGCAGAGGGCGAAAGGATACCGGGTCCAACAGAATCACAGAAATCCTTTAAAACCGCCTTTATTTTCATAACAGCTCCGGGAACATTCACTGGCGATGAGCTGTATGGTATCGAGAACATCAGAAACGGCTGGGTCACGCGCTATTCAGTGCTGAGTGACGGCAAGGGCATTATGCAGGTTTCATCAGCCCTCAGAGAAGATATCCCGACCAATCCCGGTATAACACTGCCACCTGTTACCCCAAGGACAGTTCCACCTAAGATCGAAGATGGTGTTGCGTGGCTTATGAATGACCAGAAGCCTGAGGGCCACTGGCTTGATATAACACAGACAGCGGAGAGGGACACTGCTGAGGCTGCTCGCTCCCTGAAGAATTTCGCGGTAGCGCAACAGAACTACAGCCTTGGACTTCAATGGCTGAACTCGATAGCTTCTGATAATACTGATTATCTCTCACGAAAGATAGAGGCCATGGCGCAGGCAGGCCAGGATGTAACTATGCTGCTGCAGACCCTGATATCGCGGCAAAACCTTGATGGTGGGTGGGGGAGCAACAGGGAATATATGAGCAGCACTGCGGATACAGCATCTGTCCTGAAGGCTTTTTCCGTTGCCGGGTACGCAGACCCATCTGCTATTGGAAAGGCTGTCGCATACCTCAAGGCTAAGCAGAATCCTGATCAGGGATGGGGAAGTGACAATGTAAGCACTATCCAGTCAACGGCAAATGTGCTTACAGCTTTTAACAGGCTACAGTTATCAGCCGACAGTTATCAGCTAACAGACTATATCGCAAACGGCTTCGCTTGGCTACTTCAGAAGCAGAACCCTGACGGCGGGTTCGGCAACAGTCCGAGCACGATCTATGATACTGCCCATACTCTGCTGACGCTTGGTGTATTCGATATACCGATGGAGATTGCAAACAAGGCGGTGCAGTATATTCTCTCCTCCCAGTCAGAAGACGGCAGCTGGAACGAAAGCGCGTACCAGACGGCCCTTGCAGTTGAGGCAGTATGGAAGGCAACCGTAGACCCTGACCTATCGATAAAGAATACGGACATAACGTTCATACCGGCTTCTATTACAACTCTCCCCTCAAATATCGTGATCAATGCAGTTATAGGGAATACGGGAAGGACAGGTGTGGCTGCTGCCAAGGTGGCGCTGTATGAAGGAGCAGTAGCAGAGGCAAACAAGATAGGCGAGCAGACCCTTGCATTCCCTGGCCAGTCATCGGTGAATGTGACGTTTAACGCAACGGCAAGGGACGGCAATGAGCACAGGTTCTATATTGTTGTTGATCCGGAAAATCTTATAAGAGAAGCGAATGAATCGAACAATACAACACTGAAGATACTCTATCCTCTGGCAACGTATGATTTTGAGGTGCTCTCATCCGATTTATCCGTATCGGCGAACCCTGTCGATATATTCAAAGACGTAAAAATAACCTCAAAAATAACAAATAAGGGCACGATGAATGCGTACAACGTGCAGATCAGGTATTTCATAGACGAGGCAGGCGCTCCCCTTGAGATAGGGACGTCAACAGTAAACATCCCGGCAGGCGCGACCATTACGAGTGAGATCATCTGGAAAACCAATAAGGCAGGCGTAAATCTTCCTTTGACTGTTTTGGCAGATCCGTTTAATACCTTTGTCGAGATCTTAAAGGAGAACAACAGGGCTGTTATGTATCTTACGGTGAATGGCTCGACAGAACCGAACCTTACGATATCGTATAAGGATATGGTGCTTACCCCTTCGCCTGCCAACGAAAGAGGGAGCGCGACTATCTCTGCCCTGGTCAAAAACGAAGGCTTTTCGACTGCAAATAATATAGCGGTGAATTTCTATAAGGGCGTGCCGGGTGTTGACGGAGTTCTTCTTGGTAGTCAGGTGATTCCCTCTCTCATCGCAGGAACGGGCAGTAGGGCAGCCATTGACTGGACGGATATCCAGGATGCAGGGGAGAGGATTATCTACGTCAAGGTAGATCCTTTGGGGCAGATAACAGAGATCAGCAAGGACGATAATGACGCCTTTGTGCTGCTTGATATCCTGAGCCTGCCTGATCTTGCGATATCGACAAATTCCATTAAATTCAATCCTGCTGCTCCGAAGGATGGCGATATTGTCGCTATCGTGGTCACGGTCAAAAACCTGGGCATGCAGAGCGCTTCTAATGTTTCTGTAAAGGCAGTTGACGGGGATACGGTCATCGGCACAAAAACTATATCAGTTATCGCAGGGAATGCCCAGGGGATAGTTTTATTCTCATATGACACAGCCGGCAAGAGCGGCGCTCATCAGATAACTGTAGCTGTTGACCCTGATAATGCAATCGTGGAGCAGAGTGACGATAACAATAGCGCGACAAGGACTTTCGGCGTCCAGAATGCGAACCTATGGCTGACAGAACCGATCTTCTCACCGAACGGAGATGGTATCAAGGACAGCACGCAACTCTTCTTCAGGCTGGATGTCCAGCAGACAGTAAGAGTGATCGTAGTCAACAAAAAAAG
This sequence comes from Nitrospirota bacterium, assembly GCA_016214855.1. Lineage (NCBI taxonomy): Bacteria > Pseudomonadati > Nitrospirota > Nitrospirota bacterium. The sequence goes on from JACRMT010000006.1 coordinate 39,087, forward strand.
CGAAACAGTCAGGACGTTCAGCGGAATTGAGCTTACAGATATAACAGGCGGGAATATTACCTGGGATGGTCTTAATGACATCGGGACAGTTGTAGCTGACGGTCAATATCAGATAAAGGTGGTGGATTTAAACAATAACGTGCTCGGCAGTTTGCTGGTTATTCTGGACAACAACAGATCGCCCTTAACAGAGGCAATTGGGACAAAGTATCTCCTGAATACTAATCTGACATGCAACTTACCCCTCTCATTATATGAAAATTGGCAATGGCTTTCTGATGATGGCGGTATCATATTTTCCTTAAGCGGCACTGAGCATAATGTCCCGCAATATCCATCTGGAATTTATTTTATGTCTCCGACAGGAGATGATATTACAAGTATCTTGCCGATGACGCTGTCAGAAAACGATTTTGCTGATTTGTCCAGTTGGAAATTATCGCCTGATAAAACAAAAATAGCATTCTTGTCCTGGAAATATAATGCTAAGGAAAATATATATGCTCAGGAATTATGGACATCAGATATTGAAGGAAAAAACCTGAGATTATTAATTCAGGTCGACCAGGCTGTTAATGATGAGGAAATATTTGAGATAAAATGGTCTCCAGACGGTAAATATCTTTTGTACAATATTGGCCCTGTTTATAAGTTGGGTTATAGAGCTTATGAACTCTGGATTATAAATATCGAAAATAAGTCTAATATTAAAATTGATTCGGGATATTTTACGTTAACCCTTATTTCAGCGGAATGGTCACCTGATGGAACAGAAATAGCCTATTTAGCTTCTCCAACATATGAGGATGACGGTAATATGGCTACAGATGCGTTAAAAATATCTGATCTGCAGGGTAATAAGAAAAATATTTATCTGTTCAATAACTATACGTGGTGGGAGCCGATCCATTGGCTTGAAAACCAGAAAATATTAGTGGAACATCCGTCAATGAAACCTCAATTATGGCTTTTTGATGCCAGTGGAAACGGCAATCATATTAAAGTGGCGGACGATTATGATGTCCTTTTTGTAGCGCCTGATAGGCAATCATTGGCGTTTCATACAACGGTTAGCGGTGGGCTTCTTACTGGGGGAATGATAAATATTTCTAATATGGATGGAAATATCACATATCAATATCAGAATTCGGATACTGATTATGTTTGGGATATAAATACAATGGGCGTTACATGGGCTCCGGATTCACAGGAATTGGTTTTTTCTGAAATGGGTATTAAGAGTATCTGGGAATATTCGAATAGGCGGCATTATCTGACTGTTCTAAATATGAAAAGCAAGGCTACGGAATCGTTTGATCTTAGTCTAAAGGTAAATGATATCAACAGCTATATTAATTTATTTAACTGGCTTCCAGATAATGCAGCGATTTTGGCGTCACAAAACTATCTTTATAATTACCCGGGCGATCTTTATGTGATTAATTCTGAAACCGGGGCATACACTCATCTTCTTTCAAATATGCAATTGCCCTGGGATTTAGATGCAGACAATAATCAAGATGATTATAAATCTATATCACCACTCGGACAAATTATTGCCTATTACCCGAATAGGTATCAGGCGAGCGGATGTTATTACGACTATTATAAATCTAGCGACCTTTGGGGAATGAGTTCTTTGCTGAACCTTACAGCTGACCTGAGCGCAGTAAAGAACAAATCATACGTAATTCTGAAGGGGACAGCCGCAGACCTGAATTTTGAAGGCTATATGCTCGAATATGCTGATGCCAAGACCCCTACTGTCTGGAACCTTGTTGGGCCGCCTTCTGATCTGCCTGTTATCAACAATGTGTTTACAACATGGGTGCCTCCGTATGAGGGTGTTTTCTTTGTGCGGCTGACAGTCTGGGATAAGGCAGGCAACATTAAACGTGAACAGAAGAGGGTCTCATGGGGATTGTCATCAAGTATCACGAATCTTTATAAATCGACTGAGATATTTTCGCCAAACGGTGATGGAACAAAAGATACGGTTTCGCTGAATTACACGGTGTTGGAACCCATTCATCTGGAGTTCACTATTTATGATGAAAACAACAAGCTCATCAGGACATTCCTTAAAGACCATACAACTCCCTGCGCAGACAACATAATCTGGGATGGCCGCGATAACACCGGCGACATCGTGCCTGACGGCAAATATACGATAAAAGTGTTCGATTACGAGTTCTTTTTGGAAGTGGATAATACGCCGCCTGATCTGGATCTGGAACTGAGTGAGATTAAGCAGTATCAGAATAATTCGATGATGGGACCGGACGGACCGGACCTGATGACATTGGTCGTGCTCATGAGAGGACTTGCTTATGACAAGAATCTTAAGTATTGGATAATTGAGTATGGGGAAGGAGATAATCCGCTAACGTGGTATGAATACAGCCGTGGAATGGATCTGCTTGCAGCAAAAGATAACAATGGAAACGTTATCACTGATCCGATAGGGAATGCTGAAATAGCACAATATCACAATCAGGAAATCGCATCACTTGCGGGTCAAAGGTTCAGGATCACTGTTGAGGATCATGCAGGTAATAAGCGCACAGTTCAGTCGAACATGCTGGAGGAGCGCATGCTTCTGTATTTCCATTCATGGGGCGCATTATATACGTCTGATTATGAATATTTCAAGGTGTATAGCTCAGGAGAATATCCGTCTTTAGAGCTGCCCAAAGAGCACATTCTGCAGGGACTTGAGACTATAAGCGTTCCGATAACAATTATTAATCTCCAGTATTGGAGCGATTTGCAATGGCATGATGCATCACAACAGGACCACACCTCAGACGGTGATATCTATATTGTATGGGATAGAGGCAAGGTTTTGTCTGAAATCGGAGCAGTTAGACTAAGGGCTATTGACATGTTCGGACAAGAGCACTATTCGAATACCGTAATGACGAAGTCACAGTTCACTATTGACCGCTGCGCTCCTCCGACAAGTGCTGCCCGGAATTATCTCTTTGAAAAATTGACACTGTTAAAGATGCAGATACAAAGTGCTGATGATATACGCTTTGCTCAATGGACAGATTATCACATTGCCCAATCCCCCGATGTCCCGACAGGTACGTTTTCCCTTGCGCCACTGCCTGATCTTCGGACCGGGGCTGAATATCACTTCAGGATGATTGGAATAGGCGAAAGCGGCAGAGAATATATTGGTGAAGAGAACTCATCAGTCTGTGATCAGCCGAAAACACCTGAACTGAAACTGAACCTTTACGTAAAAGACTATGCAGAGGCCGATTGCGGACTGCTGTCTGATGGAAAAAGTGGACTTTCCTCAATGCTGTCAACAAAAAACCTGGCAGCCCCGATCACACTAAAAACCCTGAGCTACTATATCCAAATCAACGGTGCCCTTCAGCTCCTGCGTCAATTCGACCTGACAAAAGAAAGCTGGGGCGCTGTCGGGATTGAAGCATCGGCCATGGCGGAAGGTAGCTATCCTGTAAGCGCTGTCCTGGACTATTTTGATACCCATGACTATAAAGATAAAGAGCTGACAACTGAGGGCACCCTTATTGTCGATCGTACTCTGCCGGAAGCCAGGATAACATATCCGGACAAGTCTCAAACCCTCTGCCCTGTAAAACGCACGGATGCAAGGGGCGACTGGTTTGCGCTGCCTATCGAAGGCATTGCCCTGGACAACATTGCTGTAAAGAGGTATGAACTCTACTACGGATTTGGCGAAGCGCCTGAAACATGGAACCCTGCGCTGACACGGGTTCTGACAAAGGATGGTATAGAGCTTGTTTTGATCAAAGGGAAGGATGTAAAAGGCAAGCTTGGCGACTGGTATGTTGAAGGTATTCATGGAACAGTTTCCCTGAAACTGAAAGTGATCGATATTGCAGGCAATGTTACTTGCTACACGACAAGTTTCACGGTCAAGGAAGTCATTGATTTCTCCAAGCCCATTGTAGACAAGCCTCTCTTTTCACCCAATAGGGACGGGCTCTTTGATGACGTTAATGTTACATACGAAATTAACGAATATGCCACGGTCGACCTTAAAGTTTATCCTCTTGCGCTGATAGACAATGATTTTGTGCTTGGTCAGTCGCCTGTGGGGACTATTGCTTCAGGAATAAGCCATCTCGGTGGAGAGGGATATGCAGCCTGGGAGGGCTTGACTGATGCCGGCATAGCACTGGATGGACATTATGGCATTGCAGTAATTGCAACCGATGCCTGCGGAAATACGAGAACTCGCTGGACAGAGGTGGGGGTGGACAATGCACCGCCCTTAACCCTCATCAGTTATCCTGTGCCCGGAGATATTATCGGCAATATTATCGAGGTCAAGGGGACTGTATCAGATGACAACTTCAGGAACTATCAACTTGAAGCAGCTCCAGAAGGCAGCACAAGCGAATGGCGTCTTATTGCAAACAATGCAAATCCTGTTATGAATGATATCCTCGGAAAATGGAATACATACGGATTAAACGGCATCTGGACAGTTCGACTGACCGGATATGATGCGGTCGGCAACAAGAACGAGACTTATGTTGATATTGATCTTGGGGAGCGCAAGGACCTTATTAAAGATCTTGATATCAGCCCAAAGCATTTTTCGCCGAACAATGACGGGAAACGGGATGTCGCCACAATTAAATATGAACTATCTTATGCAAGTAATGTAAAGATTGAGATACTTAATTCCGCCGGGACAGCTAAAAAGACCTATACAACCATCACCCCATCTTTCGGCTCTTATACGTACATCTGGGACGGGACTGATGCTGTCGGTCTAACAGTTCCTGACGGCACATATGTCGTGAAGCTGACTGCCGAGCTTACTGCGAATCCGTCGGTCAACCAGTTCGAGGCGATCACGGTCGTTGTTGATACAAAAGCGCCGGTGATTGATATAAAGCAGCCGGTTTCCGGCTTCTATATCAAGACAACAGATATTTCAGTAAATGGTTCTCTGTCTGATCCGAATATCATGGAATACAGCATGACAGTGTTGTCCGACACAGGCACAGAGATGCTTGATCAGGGAAATCAGGACAGAATAGCTTACCATTTCGGCATGCTTTCCAGCCCTGCCGAAGGAGCCTATACGCTTAACATCAAGGCAAAGGACCTTGCCGAAAACTCAGTTGAGGAAAATATACCGTTTGTTATTGACAGAACGCCGCCCAAGGTAACCCTTGACACACCAAAGTCAGGTGAGTATTTCGGCCATAATAAGGCCGAAATACTCATTACCGGCAGCATCGAGGAAAAGAACCTCGAAACATTTGAGCTTCGATATGCGTTGGGCGATACACCTGTGCAATGGACAGAACTGCTGAGAGGCACTGCTGTGCCGACCATGCCTCAGCTATTCACCTGGAAAGTCGGCAGGAACGACAACATGCCGGACGGCAATTATACGTTGTCGCTTTTTGCGAAGGACAAGGCAGGACTGACAGGAGAGTCTAAAGTTAAAGTCACGGTAGATAACACTGCGCCGGAAACGGTTATTTCATCACCAATAGATGGCAGTTACATAAAATCAGCTCTGGATATTAAAGGCACTGCCTTCGATGCCAATCTCGATAAATGTACCGTTGAATTCTCAGAAGGCAACTGCCAGAGTGCCTTTAAATGGTCTACTCTCATGAGTTCGACGAAATCCGTTAAGGACGGTGTGTTGGCCAGAATGCAAATCCTTCCTGCAGAAGGCGACTACTGTATCAAGGTGGCCGCAATCGACAAGCTTGATAATAGATCAGAGGCCCGTGCAAAGATCACGATCGACACCCAGCCGCCTGCTGCCCCTTCGCTCTCAGGCAGGATTGAAAACAGAGCTGATATGCGAGTCACCTGGGCTGCCAATACAGAGCCTGACATTGCAGGATATGACCTTTACCGGGAAGGCAAGAAGCTTAATACAACGCTTCTTGCAGGACTTTCCTTCCTTGATGCTGATCTGACTGAAGGCACGTATACGTATATGCTTAAGGCCATTGACTATGCAGGCAATGAGAGCAAGCCTTCAAACGATGTGACGATCAAAATCGACCTGACCGGCCCCAATACACGTGTGCGGACGCCTCAGGATGGCGCACGGGTAAGCGGGCTCGTGGATATCAAGGGCACGGCATACAGCGCAGATGATTTCAAGGAATATAGGATGTCAATAGGCAAGGGGCAGTCGCCTTCAGCATGGATGCTCCTCAGGACTTCTCCTGTTCCGGAGCCCTACGGCATTCTTGCGCAGTGGGACACAGCCGGGCTTACCGAAGACGAGCAATATACCATAAAGCTCGAAGCTGACGATATCAACGGCAATACATCCGGCCACCAGATCACGGTGACGATTGACAACAGACCGCCTGCCGTGCCGTTGCTGCTTGCCGCCGTGCCGTCCGTTTCAGATGTTCAAGTGACCTGGAAAGCCAATACAGAGCAGGACCTGGCCGGATATTTCCTCTACAGGAACGACCAGCTCGCAAATGTGCAGGGTATTGTTATCGGGAACCTGAAGCCGTATCTGATCGCAGCTACCGTTTATTCAGACAAGGGGCTTCCTGACGGGACCTATAAATACTCCCTGCTTGCAATGGACAGCGCCGGCAATCTGAGCGACCAGTCAAATAGCATTGAAGTGACGATAGATACGCGGCCGCCGCATGCTGCAATAGTGGACCCCGCAAATATGTCAAAGTTCGACAAGCAGATCCTTCTGAAGGCTGAATCTCTGGATATTGATATAGCGGGCATACAGTTCCAATACAGGAAGGCCTCTGATCAGGTGTGGATAACCCTCGGCGGCCCCATATCGCGGCAGCCTTATATTACCTTCCTTGATCCAATCGCCGTCGGCCTGACTGTTGGCGAATACCATTTCAGGGCGGTTGCCACGGACAAAGGCGGAAAGACCGACCCGACTCCTGAATATGTTACGCTCACCTATTCTGACGTGACAGCTCCAGACTTGCCCATGGGGTTGAAGGCCCTGACTAAAGGCACTGATGTTACCCTTACATGGATGTCCAATCCTGCGGCCGATCTCGATGGGTACAACATATACAGAACATCAGGCAAAACACGGGCTAAGATAAATGCAGCTGTTATAAAAGAATCAACATATCCGGACGCCAATCTTGGTGATGGCTCATATGACTATGAAGTTACCTCAATCGATACCTCCGGCAACGAAAGCAAACAGTCCAACAGTGTATCTGCGAGGATTTATGCTCCACTGTTGGTCCAACCCTACACACCTACAGGCAAGATGGCCCTGTCTGTCATCGGCAGAAACGCAGCAGCCAATGCAACAGTGCAGATATTTGCCGAGACTGTTTCCGGTCCTGAGTCGAGGGGCGCGACCAGTTCCGATGCTTCAGGAAACTTTGCTTTAGATTTCAGTCTTGCGCTCGGAGAAAACAAGGTAACGTCAACATCAACGGACGCAGCCGGCAATATAAGCCGAGTTTCTGATATGGTGGTTGTCGTGTACAATGAGCCGCCATTGCTGCCAAAGGGACTTCAGTCCGTTGTAAATGGCCACGATATTAATCTAACATGGGTACCCAATACTGAGGTCGACCTTGTGGGATATAACATCTTCAGAGGAGATGAAAAGCTCAATTCGCCGGTATCCATTATCTCAGGGAATGCAACATCATCATCCTACTATTATTACTATCAGCCTTCAAATGCCTTTGACGGGGATCCCAACTCATACTGGCTTGACCTCAGTTACGGTACGTTTAGCCCTGTATGGCTTCAGATTGATTTGCCATCTCCTGAGTTGATAACCCATATGGAAATCAATTGGCTGGGTGATGTATATGCGGGCAGCGATTATGAAGTTCAGACCTGGTCGGGGTATGCATGGATCACGCTGAAAAAGGTTGCCGGGAATACTGCGATGGTCAACAGCTTTGATTTCAAACCGTCTTATAGGACCGACAAGATAAGGATCTCTATAACCGGCACCATCAATCAGGACTACTACAAGCAGGTCGGCATATCCGAAATATCGATCCTCAGAGACAACCTCCTGACAGAGGCCTCTTATAATGACCTTAATCTCAGCGATGAGAAATACGCATACTCGATTACTGCTGTGGATTATTACGGCTTTGAAAGCCTGCCTTCTGAGGAGGTAAAAGCAGAGGTTGGCGATGTAATACCTCCTGCTGCCCCTATAAGTCTGACAGCGGCGACCACAGGACAAGAGATCAAACTTAGCTGGTCTGCGAATGCGGAGTCTGACCTTGCCGGATACAATCTCTACGGACTTGAGGCTCAAGCGTGGATCAGGCAAAACAGCTCTCTGATAACTGACACAGCGTATAGGGACGCGGGACTGCCAAATGGTACATATACCTATAAGGTAACTGCTGTTGACTCAATCGGCAATGAAAGTCTGCCTTCCAATGAGGCGTCAGCTGATGTGTATGTTGCTGATACGGTTGCTCCGGCAGTACCTGTGCTCTTCTTCCCGACAATTGCAGGGCTTCCGATCATATTGCAGAAAGACAGGACCGATGTCATGGGGTTTGCCGAGCCAGGCTCCTCTGTCACGCTCTATAAGTCCGGCATCTCAGTCGCCACGACATCAGCCTTAGAGGATGATGATATCAGCACTATCGCAATCGATTACGCTTGGGGCGATGCGACGCTTTCACCTGACGGCACGACCATTGCGTATATGGACAGCAATTATTCATTGTGGGTCAGGGATCTTGCATCCGGGACCGAAAAACAAGTTGCCCAATATGGCAACTCTCCGGTTTGGTCTTCTGATGGAAGTAAAATTGCATTTCAATACAATGAAGACAGGAACGGCCAACAGAATTATCTTATTGGGATTTACGATATCAGGGCGGAAGCAGTTGCGCCACTTACCGGTGCAACTGACGATCCCTATATCGATGAATACTACCCTTCCTGGTCATCGGATGGAAGCAGGATCGCTTTCATCAGCTATCAGGGCGGCTCTTATAATATTTGGTTTAAGGACTTCATGGCGGGAGATGTTAAGCAGCTGACACATGCCGGATATACCGTAGTCCTGAAGCTCTCGCCGGATGGCAAGAGACTTGCCTATATTGACGGTGACAATTATTACCTCTATGTAATGGATATCGCAAGCGGCGAGAGCATCCTTATTGATGATAAGGCGACCGCTGACTCTCTTGACTGGTCTCCTGACAGCAGAGCTCTTTTGTTTAGCTCATCGGTGAATGGAAATGTTGACCTCTACCGTCACGATTTCCCTATGCATGTGAGGGCTCAGCTCACCAGTAATGCCGAATATGAGTTCGCTGCACAATGGTCTCCCGAGGGAAAAAGCATCTTCTTCGGACAGTACGACGGTAATTGGAATATGTCCTTAAGGATCATCTCGGCCGACGCCCCTCATGACGGCAGACTTCTCTCTACTGAGCCCGATCTTTATAATCTATCCTGGTTGAAATCAGGCGCCATAACTTTTGCAGACGGATCTATTTTGTTTTTTGTGCATCCCAAAGGGTATTTCATGTACAGCGCTGTTGCTCTGGAGGCAGGGGAAAACCTTTTCACAGCGATAGCAACTGACTCCTCTGGCAACTCGGGTCAGCCCTCTGATGAAATCTCAGTTACATTTGAGACAAGCCAACTGCCTGACATCGAGACCCTGGCCGATGATATCTACCTATATCCTGCCGTCCCTGTTGACGGCCAGCAGCTCTTGATGAATATCGTGGTCTGGAATAGGGGACAGACTGAGGCAATAAATGTAGTAGCAGACGTATATATCCAGGATGCATTCGGAAACCTGGAACGCATTAAATCTGTGAGCATCCCTCTTCTTTCACCCGGCTCAGGTGAGATAATCAGTATTTCGTGGGCTACCTTGGGCAGGAATGGCGCGAACAAACTGTTTGTAGTTCTTGATCCAGCTAATATGCTAACCGAACAGAGAGAGGATAATAATATTGGAGAAAAAGAGTTCTATATTGTCACAGGCGAAGGCGTTTCTCTTTCCACGGTCTTAAGCGCAGCGCAGCTAATGCATGGTCAGGATACAGGCATAGACATAACCATCGTAAACAACGGGATTGCAAGAGAGGGTGTCCTCAATGTGGCTATCGAGGACGAGAATGGATATTCTGTGGCACTCCTGGACTCCAGAAACATTCATCTTGCTTATGGTTCTCAGGAACATTATGTATATACATGGAACACGGGTTCCACTTATGCAGGTATGTACAGAGTGCGTGCTGCAGTGGGGGACGCCTCGGGTATCATAGCGGAGAAGATCGTGCCGTTTACCATACTGCCTGAGATCGCCATTGAAGCGTCAGTTGTAACTGACAAGGCCCTGTACGGTCCGCATGAAAATGTTCAGGCAACCTTTATTCTCAGAAACAATGCTCATAATTACATTATCCCCGACTTGAAAATAAATAACCTGATTATGGACGCAGCCGGGACAGTGCTGTTTGCGGAGGAAAAGGATGTCAGAAACATGCTTTCTGGTATCACGGTTTCATTCAGTGCGATATGGGATACAGGGCTGATTAAGCCGGGCAATTACTATGCAGCTATCAATATATATGACAACGGTCAGATGATCCTCAGCAAGACAGCACCATTCATCATTGAGTCAGTGGTGACTGTTTCCGGATCGTTACTCGTTTCTCCGTCGATTGTTCTGCTCGGAAATACCGTGCATATGGATTATGCAGTTCTGAACGCTGGTAATAGTGACGCAATGGGTTTGACAATCAGGGTTTTAGTCGAAGACCCCGAAACGCAAGCGGTCCTGAAGACATTTGAAAATATGGTTGACCTTGGCATCAACAGCAGCACCTTAGGACAGTTCATCCTTTCCACACAGGGGCTGGGCTTAAAGAACTATACAGCGGCACTTCAATACGTATATCAAGGTGATACGAGGTCTTTGGCAAAATCGCTATTCTCCGTGAGAGACGGTATGCCACCCGCAGTAACATTGATCTCACCCTCATCAGGCAGTCTTTTTAACTCCGCGATTGATATCACGGCAATTGCTACAGATGATGCGTCAGGTGTTGATTGGGTCGAATTCCGGATAGACAACGGTTCGTGGAAACTGCTGCCGATAGCAGATCCATCTTCCGGAAGGTTTGCGACAACATGGTTGCCTGCGCGGGCTGATGAAGGAACCCATACCATTGACGTCAGAGCAACGGATAAATCAGGCAATGCTAGTCCGATAAGCTCAACGCTTCTCACTATCGACACAACAGCACCTGTATTGATTGTATCGACCCTTTCGGATGGCAGTTGGACAAAAAACGAGTTGTTAAATGTAGCAGGAATAGTGACGGACAACATTGGTATTCAACAGGTTTCGATCAACGATACAGTAGTACCGCTAAACGTAGACAACAGCTTCAGCTATCCTATAACTACGCAGGATGGGGAGAACGTAATTACCGTGACGGCAACAGATCTTGCAGGCAACCAGGCAATTGATACAAGGACGATCAACTTTGACCGGAGCGTGCCTGTGATAACGATAATCACTCCGGCCGACAATATAAAGACAATGCTTTTGCCGGTTGACCTCTCGGGCACTGTGGACGAACAGTCTTCAGTTGCCGTCGCGATCAACGGATCTTTTCCTGTTCCAGCGATTATGGAAGGCAATAACTTCAGTCTGTCGGTCATTCCGGATTATGGGATTAATACGATAGAAGCGACGGCAACAGATCGCGCCGGCAATACCTCAACAGCGAAGAGAACCATACTGTTTGACGATAGAAGTCCCTCACTTGCAGTCATTGATCCGACCCAGGACACAAAGACGAACCAGACCGCAATGACGCTGAGAGGAAAAGTAGAGGATCTGACAGAAATCACTGTCAGGGTTACAATGGACGGCAACACATATGTACCTGCTATGGCTAATGGGACGTTCGAATTGCCGATTACATTTACTGCGGAAAAAGTATACCAGATCTACGTTACGGCAACTGATGAAGTCGGGAATGAGACAGCAGTGCAGAGAAACGTCTTATATGACATTACGGCTCCCATACTGACTGTAGACTCTGTGATAAGTCCTACGAGTATGGTCAGCCAGGTAGTGACCGGTCTTGTTGAGGCAGGAGCAATTGTCAGCGTTTCATGTCCCACAGCAAACATTGGTGTCGTCACGTATCCGACGCCTGAAACATGGGCAGTAACACTGCTGGATATGGAGGAGGGAACCCATATCATCGAGGTTACCGCCACTGACGAGGTCAGCAATATAAGCCAGACTGTTACGGCTGAGATAATTGTTGATCTGACATCTCCCTTAGTGACTATTGCAGCACCTGCAAATGGAACTGACCATGTAGGCAAGGTGGACATTATTGCAATAGTCACGGATACCGGTGCTGGCGTAGGAAGCGTAGAATATCAAATTGATAGCGGTGATTGGAAACTCCTGTCTATGGCTGATCCTGCTGTGCATATGTATTCGGCAGTCTGGCTTCCTGTCCTGTCTGACGAAGGGACACATATGATCAACATCAGGGCCTCTGACAGGCTCGGCTTCATGAGCAACCCTGTGTCCGTTACTTTTGAAGTGAAATCTGATCAGAATTCAGACATCGAGATTGAAAAGACGATTCCGAATGTCAGAAATGTGCTGCTCTGGATCAACGACGGCTGCCATGAAAGCAATGAAGAATTGACCGGCTCGCAATATGGGACTGGAAAGAGCTTTCTATCGGGATATCCCGACGGCAACGGAGAAGGCGACGGATGCCGTGAAGAGAATATGGGAAGACTGAGCGCAGATACTTCTATCTCAAATGAAGAGGACACAGGCGACGACGAAGATTCGTCAGAGGGCGAGCATGAATGCAGAAAGTGCCTCAGGAGTGACCTTGTCGAAAGAGTCCTTGGTGAGTCAGCCACGAGCCATTCCATAGTTTATTCTGCGAAGGACTTTCAGCACGAGTTGAGAAATCCGTATTACACAGACATTTTGATCCTCGGCAATCGGTATCCGCTGGAAGATCACTACTGGGAAGAACTCAGGGAAAAGGTCAATGCCGGTGTCGGGCTGGTATCCTCTCTCTGGATGAGGCGCGGAACTGATGAGCAGAATGAAACATATGATCCCATACTGGGGATCCGGTATAAAGGAAGGCTGCCCGGGAGAACTCATAAGATCCGCACTGTCCAGAGCCCCATTACCGGCGCAGACAGAATTGATTCAAAGGGCAAAGCGGAGCGGATCGAAACCGGACAGGGGACTGCAATCGCCGGCTGGCTTGAAACCGATGAATGCGAGAAAGGACGTCGCAGATCTGATTACCAGATTAATGGCTGTATTGACGACGGGCAAAAAATGTCCTGCGAAAGCCCTGCCATTGTTTTAAACAAGTATGGAAAGGGGAGGGCGGTATTCATTGCCTTTGATATAGGAGAAACTCTGAATGACAAAACCTATTCGCAGATGACAGCCCTTATAAAGAACTCTCTGACATACGCCCACAGCGTCTCTGACATCAACACCTTCGGACCGGGAAGTCTTGTCCCTGTAGAGATCAGCCTCAGTAGCCTCGGTAGCGCTTCCGACCTTAAAGTGACGGAGTCGTATTCTACGGCACTGAAGATATATGATCCGACAACAGAGGAGTGGATTACAGCAAACCCGTGGATTAATCGGCTGAAACTCGGGGTGAGCGAAACTGCGTCGATTCTTTATTACGCCCTATTGCCCGACAGAGGGGGGATCTACACGCTGAAGACGGATATAAGTTATTTGGAAAATGGCATCTATAATCCATACAAGAGTATTTCCAATGATCTTGTCGTGGCTAACGACTTTAGCGCCTCGCTGTCCGACGTATTATGTGCTCTAGACGAGCTGGACTCAAGAAACAGCCAGGAAGTGAAGAACGCCAGGAGAATACTTCAGCTCATGCTCCTGCGTGACGCAAACACGAGGCAGACTATTGAGGCGAATATACACGGCGTCTTATCGGCTATACATCTAATTCTGGGGGTTAATTCGGACACATTCCGTGTCAGGACCATGATGGATGAACTCCTTAAGGGTCTGGAAAGCAGATACTATTACCTTGGCAATTAATACGTTAATGCCCGCAACTGATTGTATTGTCCCGGCAGATGTATTCCATGGGAACAAGAAATTTCGCTTCATAACAGAGGTATTCCGGCCAGCCCGCAAGAGCGCGGGAACGAACTAAATGATATGTTTATAACGAGTGGGTAATACGAGTTTACCCAATGGCCTTGCTGAGTATGCTCAGAAAATCGGTCCTGGATATCTCCCTTGCTCCCAGGCTGGCGAGATGTTCTGTTCTGACCTGGCAGTCTATAAGCGTGAGCCCTTTTGGCAGCATCTGCTCGACGAAGACGGCAAAGGCAACTTTGGAGGCATTGCTTTTCCTGGCAAACATGGACTCTCCGAAGAAAATCCTGCCGAGCATGACGCCGTAAAGGCCGCCGACGAGTTGACCTTCATACCATGCCTCAACAGAGTGGGCGTATCCTGAGGAGTGGAGGCCCGTATAAGCCCTGATCATTTCTTCTGTGATCCATGTGCCTGACTGTCCCTTGCGGTTTGCTTCTGCGCAGGCCCGCATCACCTGTTCAAAGGCTTTGTTCATCGTCACGGTAAAAAGGCCTTTTCTGATGCATTGTCTGAGGCTGCGTGAGACGTTCAGTTCCTCGGGAAAGAGCACCAGGCGGGGATCAGGAGACCACCAGAGGAGCGGGGAATCTTCAGAATACCAGGGGAAAATTCCCATGGAGTAGGCTTTCAGAAGACGCTTCTGACTGAGGTCTCCGCCGACAGCAAGCAAGCCGTCTGCCTCCGCCTGCGCAGGAGAAGGGAAAAAAAGTTTGTCAGAGAGAAGAAAAATAGACATGGCCGGCAGTGGCGGTAATGCGTGAAAGCGCTGGTGCGCTACAGCGATCGTTCATCAGGAACCATAGTCAAAGATGAGTGCATCGTCCTTCAGGCCGATGGATACGCTGCCGCCTTTTCTGAGCTTTCCGAAGAGGACCTCGTCTGAAAGAATATTCTTGATCTTTTCCTGGATGAGCCTGCCCAGCGGTCTTGCGCCCTGAGACGGGTCGTATCCCCTGGCTGCCAGCCAGGTCCGCGCCTCATCCGTAAGCAGCACGGTTATTTTCTTTTTTCTCATCGAACTTCTCAGTTCGTCCATAAACTTGTCAACGACCTTCTTCATGATCTCCTGCGTCAGGGGCTTAAAGGCCAGCATCGCGTCTATGCGATTTCTGAATTCCGGACTGAACAGGTTTGTGATGGCGTCCCTGCCTTTGAGCTGCCTGTCTATGGACCTGTCGCCGAATCCGATGACCTGTCTGTCCATATCCTTTGCGCCGGCATTGGAGGTCATGATAAGGATAACGTTCCTGAAGTCGGCCTTCTTGCCGCTGTTGTCGGTCAGGGTCGCATAGTCCATGATCTGAAGCAGGATGTTGAATATGTCAGGATGCGCCTTTTCGATCTCGTCAAGGAGAAGAACAGCGTACGGGTGCTTTCTGATCGCATCGGTGAGCAGACCGCCCTGATCAAAACCGACATATCCGGGAGGCGCGCCGATCAGGCGGGAGACCGTATGTTTTTCCATATATTCCGACATGTCAAAGCGAATGAACTTGACGCCCATGACCGCGGCCATCTGTTTTGAGACCTCTGTCTTGCCGACCCCGGTGGGGCCGAGAAACAGGAACGAGCCGACAGGCCTGTCAGGGCTGCCCATGCCTGCACGGATCCTCTTGATCGAAGCCACCAGTGAAGCAATTGCCTCATCCTGGCCGAAGACGACCTTCTTCAGGTCCTGATCAAGGGTCATGAGCTTTTTTACGTCTGACTGGGAGATGGTCTGCGGAGGGATCTTTGCTATCTTCGCAATGATCTTTTCGATCTCAGCGGTGCTGACCGTATGAGTGCCTGCCCTGCCGGAAAGTTTTGAGAGAGCCCCTGCTTCATCGATCACATCGATCGCTTTGTCAGGGAGGTATTTATCGTTGATATATTTTGCAGAAAGCTCGGCTGCAGCCTTGAGAGCGCCCGGTGAGTAGCGCACGTGATGAAAGTCCTCGTAATAGGACTTCAGTCCCTGGAGTATGCTGACCGTCTCGTTAAGGGACGGCTCCTGAAGCTCCAGTTTCTGGAAGCGGCGGGAGAGTGCCCGGTCCTTCTCAAAATAGTTCTTATATTCCTCATAGGTGCTGGCGCCGATGCACCGCATCCTGCCGGAGTTGAGCACCGGCTTAAGGATGTTTGATGCGTCCATTGATCCGCCGCTCGTCGCTCCTGCGCCGACGATGGTATGGATCTCGTCAATGAAAAGGATCGCGTCCGGAATGCGTTCGAGCGCTTTTATCGTGGCCTTGAGCCGCGCTTCGAAATCGCCGCGGTATTTTGTCCCTGCGATGAGCGCACCCATGTCGAGAGAATACATGCTGCTTTTTTTAAGAACATCAGGCACAAGACCTGACCGGATGTTCAGGGCGAGCCCTTCAACGACGGCAGTCTTGCCGACACCCGGCTCACCCACAAGGATGACATTGTTCTTGCGCCTTCGGCAGAGCACCTGGACCATCCTTTCGAGCTCATCCTTCCTGCCGACGAGCGGATCGATCTCATTTCTGCCGGCCTTCTCTATCAGATTGACAGCATAGATCCGGAGGGGGTCTTCAGAAGGCCTTTCTTCCTGCCTTTCATGGTCATGACCCTGCCGCTCGTGCGGAGATGGCCTGTCTGCATCTGTTTTGGCCATGCCGTGTGAAATATATTCGAGGACATCAAGACGCTGAATGCCTGCCTGGTGAAGGATATGGACTGCGTGGGACTCTTCTTCCAAAAAGATCGCGGAAAGGATATCTCCTGCGTCTGCCTCTTCTTTGCCCGCGGACTGGACATGTGTCAGCGCGCGCTGGAGCACACGCTGGAACCCGACGGTCGGCTTGGGATAGGGACTGCTCTTTGTCGAGGTCTTGTGGCAGTGCTCTGTAAAATAATCGGCAAGAGCCTTCTTGATGCCTGATATGTCGCCGCCGCAGTTCCTTACAACGTCTGCGCCGAGGTCGTCATGAAGGATCGCATAAAGGATATGTTCCACGGTCAGATATTCATGACGCTGGGAACGGGCGTCCTTGATCGTGGCCTCCATGATGAGTTCGAATTCCTTGTTGATCATGCCTTCTCCATAGAGCATTTTAGCGGGAACTCATGCTCCTGTGCAATATTGTGGACCGTGTCGATCTTTGTTTCGGCTATTTCCTTGGTGTAGATACCCGCAAGTCCCTTCCCGTTCTTGTGGACATGAAGCATGATCCTCGTGGCCTCGACCGCCGGCAGATGGAAGACCGTTTCGAGGATATGTATAACGAAATCCATGGTGGTATAGTCATCGTTCAGGAGAAATACGGAATATAAGGGAGGCCGTTTCAGCAACAGGTCAGCAGCTTCCTCTGATTCTTTTTCTTTAAGGGGCGTGTTCAGTGCCATAAATTTATTTTATCACAGCCGCAGCACGTGATTCCTTACTAAAAAAGGGTACATCAAGAATGTAAAAAACATTGACATGAAAGGCAGTTGGCGATAAAATAGGCCAATTATAAATTTTAGGAGGGTTCTCATGAAGAAATTTGTAGTCATTGTTTTTGCCGTTGCAGCCCTCATGCTGCCTGTCATCTCTCATGCCGAGATCAAGGCCGGCAGTTTTGAGATCGGACCTTACGTGGGGCATCATATCTTTGATGAGGCCGAGGATATTCATCGGAACAGCAGCGGGGAGCGGATCGGTTTTGACAACGGCGCTGTCTATGGCCTTCGTCTCGGATATAACATCACGAACAGGTTCGGTGTTGAAGCGGCATATGACCATATTGAGCATGCAGCAGATATGGGGCATATTGATGCTCTTTACCACTTCACTCCTGAGAGGGCGTTCAATCCATTCTTTG
This sequence comes from Nitrospirota bacterium, assembly GCA_016214855.1. Lineage (NCBI taxonomy): Bacteria > Pseudomonadati > Nitrospirota > Nitrospirota bacterium. The sequence continues at coordinate 57,060 of JACRMT010000006.1, forward strand.
TTGCCGGAATTGGGTACGCAAATATCAAGCCGGAGCAGAGGGATCATTACAATACTTTGATGGGCAATTTTGGTCTCGGTTTTAAATATTTCTTTAACCAGCATGTTGCACTCAGAGTTGATCTCAGGGATGTGATAACGAACATGCAGAATGTTGTGGCTACTGCGGGTCTTACCTTCTCATTTGGCGGAAAGACCCCTGCACCTGCACCAGAGCCTGCACCGGCGCCGAAGCCGACGCCTCCTCCTCCTGCTCCAGAGCCTGCACCGGCACCGGCACCTGCGCCAAAGCCTGAAGTGAAACCCGCACCTGCGCCGGTAAAGATCGTACTTGAGGATGTGCATTTTGACTTTGACAAGGCTACGTTGACGAAAGAAGCTAAGACTATTCTGGCAAGGGATATTCAGACCCTCAAGACCAATCCATCGATCAAGGTCCAGGTCGAAGGACATACCTGTGCTCATGGCAAGGATGATTACAATATGGCCCTTGGCGAGAGACGGGCAAATGCTGTCAAGGAATATCTTGTTAAAGAAGGTATTGCTGCTGACAGGCTCACGACCATCAGCTATGGTGAGACGAGACTTGCTATGCCTGAGACGCCTACTGCAAAGAACAAGAATGCAAAAGAGGCAAAAGAGAACAGGCGTGTGCACTTTGAGGTTATTGCAAAGTAATTTGCTATAATACAGGCAACCCCTGGCTATCCAAACGGTGGCCAGGGGTTTTTTATTTATGATGAAGAAAATTGTTTTACTCCTTGTCCTGAGCCTCATTGCTGCCTGCGCTTTGCAGCGGGAAATAGTGCAGCCGCCTCCTCAAATAATTCCCCCATCACCACCTGTGGCAAGAAGAGAGCCTGTGCCAGTGCCAAAGCGCTACAAATCCGGTCTTGCCTGCGAGGAGAATACCTCAGCAGTCTTTAATCGAAGCGGCATCGAGATCCTGCCGTTCGTAAGACTTTCTTTTTTTGACCTTGACCATGACGGCAGGCAGGAACTGATCGCAGGCAGTAAGGACGGCTCTCTCAGACTGTATAAGAGGGACTTTTCAAGCCCGGACCGCAGGTGGGTCCTGATGAGCGGCTATTTCGACGGCATCAGGGTGGGGGCTTTTTCCGCCCCGGCTGTTGCTGACCTGGATCTTGACGGAAACCCCGAGATCATTGTGGGCACCGGCGGGTTCTCTTCAGAATCGGGAAGGGTGATTGTATTCAGGAATGCGGGAGCGCTTGATAAGCCTGTATGGCAGGAGGTCGACATGCAGGTCATTGATGTGGGTGATGACGCTGCACCGGCAGTGATCGATGTGAACGGCGACAACAAGCCTGACCTTATTGTCGGTAACTCTGTTGGCGCACTCATGCTCTACAGAAACACATCTGCCCAGGGAGTTATATCCTTTGCCAGGGATGCTGACTATTTCAAGGGGGTCAACGTCGGCATGTACGGCATGCCGGCAGCAACCGTGAGCAATAACAGGGTTATCGTTGTGGCAGGCAACAGTATGGGAAAGCTCTACCTGCTCGAAAAACTGAATGGAACTGCGTCATGGCAGAAGTCCGGACTGAAAAAGGAATTCAGTCATTTTGCGGCCCCTGCCTTTATGCAGGATCGTGAAGATCCTGTGGCAGGCCTTGTCGTATCCGATGGAAACGGCCAGATACATTATTTCAGGAATGCAAAGGCAGATTATCGGCACTGGGAGGAGCAGACCGCTTTTCTTGCCGGAAGGATCATGCCGGGACCGGCCTGCACGCCTGCTATGACCGAGCTTGGCAGCAAGTCCTGTATGGTGACAGGCAATATCAACGGGGAGATGAAGATCTTCGAGTTCCAGCCCAATGCCGAGAGCCTGCCATGGGCAGAGAAACCTAACTTTTTCAAGGGGATCAAGCTCTCAGGTTATGCGCGAGGCACCGTGGTCTCCTGGCAGGGACGATATTTGCTTATAACCGGTCAGCAGGACGGCTATGTTCGGGCGTTCCTTAATATGGGCACTGAGGATAACCCGGCGTGGAAAGAACAGAAGGATTTTTTCAGGGGGGTGCCAAAGACCTTTCATGCATCGCCAACGGTCTTTGACCTCGACGGTGATGGAATGTGGGAGCTGGTCGTAGGAGACGTCGACGGAAACGTGAATGCTTATCGCATGGAGAATCTACCGTCAAATATGCCGTTCTGGACAAAGATAGAAGACGTTTTTGCCGGTGTCAGGACGGACCGCTATGCGTCACCGTCACTGGTGCATGATGATGAGCGTATCTATCTCTTTGTGGGGCAGCAGGATGGCGGCATACGTCTCTATTCGGCGAAGATCGTGCAGAAGGGAATGCCGGTGTTTTCGCGCGAGGAGTTGTTGACCAACCTGATGGTCAACAACCACAGTTCACCATCAGTGTTCATGAATAAAGGTGTCATGGAGTTGTCTGTTGGTGATTATAACGGCAATCTCAGGCACTTCGCCTGCAAGTCGGACCGCGTCGAACTGCGCTGAAACAGAGGTCAGCTTCGAGGTATTTTCTCTTGTTGCAGGAGAGAAAGTTTTTCATTCCGCCATGCTTTTAATTCATATTTCGTTTACAACGCCAATGGTATAATGAACACGATGTGTAACTTTTTGACAAGGATGTCCATGTCGTGAAAAAAGAGATCATACTTTACACTGCAGCCAATTGACATGACTGTCATGCACTGGAAGAGTTCCTTTCAGATAAGGGCCTGCACGTTACGGTAAAAGACGTCACGAAGGACCTTTCCGCGCGTGAGGAACTCGTGAAAAAATACGGCCGTATGGCAACGCCGACACTCGTGATCAACGACAAGGTTATCGTGGGGTTCAGGCAGAAGCAGGATGAAATAGAAAAAGAGATCGCGCTTATCAAGGGAGAAGATAATGGCTGAAGAAGTTTCAGATACATCAAAGAGGATCGATCTGCCGATCACCGGCATGTCCTGCGCATCCTGCGCGAGCCATGTCGAGAACGCCCTGTCAGAACTAAAGGGCGTGTCGAGCGCTTCGGTGAATTATGCCGCAGAAAAGGCGACCGTGCTGTTCGATCCTTCGCAGATCACTGTCCCTGAATTTATCAGTGCCGTCATTGATCAGGGTTACGGCGTTCCCCTGTCGCGCATAACTCTGCCTGTACAGGGGATGACCTGCGCTGCCTGTGTGTCAGCAGTCGAGAATGTGCTCAGGGAACTCGACGGTGTTATAAGCGCTGCAGTGAACTTTGCGACCGAGAAGGCGACGATTGAGTATATCCCGTCACTGGTCGGCATCCGGGACTTTAAAAATATTATCAAAGAGGCCGGGTACGAGGTCGTTGAGGCTGAGCAGGGCGAAGATATCGTTGAGAAGGAGCAGAAGGAGCGGGAGAGGGCATATAAAGAGCTGAAGACAAAAGTGATCATCGGTGCAGTCCTGGCTGTCCCGCTCATGCTGCTGATGCAGTGGAACCATATCTTCAGCCACGGATTTCATATCCCTATGCAGTTCAATCATCTGATCCAGCTTGTTCTTGCAACACCGGTGCAGTTCTGGATCGGCAGGCATTTCTATACGGGGGCACTTGCCGCTGCCCGCCACCGGACAACGAACATGAATACGCTGATAGCCATCGGCACTTCATCTGCGTATCTGTACAGCATTGTCGCCACCTTCTTCCCGGAGCTCTTTGCGATCAAGGGATACTCGGCTGAGGTCTATTTCGATACCTCGGCAACGATCATCGTGCTGATCCTGCTCGGCAGGCTTTTCGAGGCCCGCGCCAAAGGCCAGACCTCAGAGGCGATCAAGAAGCTGATCGGGCTTCAGGCAAAGACAGCCCGCGTCATAAAGGATGGCAGGGAGACGGACGTCCCGATCGAGGATGTCGAGATGGGCGATATCATGCTTGTGAGACCTGGCGAAAAGATACCCGTTGATGGCGTCATCAAAGACGGCTATTCCTCGGTGGACGAGTCCATGGTAACAGGCGAATCGATCCCTGTTGAAAAAAATGCCGGAGCGCAGGTGATCGGCGGAACGATCAACAAGACCGGTTCTTTCCGGTTTGAGGCGGTAAAGGTGGGCAGGGAGACAATGCTCTCCCATATCATCGAGATGGTCCAGTCAGCGCAGGGATCCAAGCCGCCTATTGCGCGGCTGGCTGATGTCATTGCATCCTATTTCGTGCCTGCAGTTATCGGCATTGCCGCGCTGACTTTTGCAGTCTGGTATTTTTTCGGGCCGGCGCCTGCATTTACCTATGCTGTCCTGAACTTTATCGCCGTGCTGATCATCGCCTGTCCCTGTTCGCTTGGTCTTGCTACGCCGACATCCATAATGGTCGGCACAGGCAAGGGCGCAGAGAACGGTATCCTGATCAGGAGCGGCGAGGCTCTTGAAAAAACTCACAAGATAACGGCGATTGTGTTTGATAAGACAGGAACGCTCACCAAAGGACGGCCTGAGGTGACGGATATGATTGCGAAGGGCATGGAAGAAAAAGATCTGCTTTTTTACGCAGCCTCTGCGGAGAAGGGTTCTGAGCATCCCTTGGGCGAATCGATCATAAAGAAGGCGCAGGAGACGGGCTTGGCTATCGCAGATCCTGAGCAGTTTCAGGCGGTCCCGGGACATGGCATCAAGGCAGTTATTCGGGGACGGGCGGTGCTCCTCGGCAACCTGAAATTTATGAAGGATGAGGGTGTTGATCTGACGGCATTGACCGCTGAATCGGACACGCTCTCGCTGCAGGGAAAGACCCCGATGTTTGTGAGCGTTGATAGCGCTGCTGCGGGGATCATTGCCGTTGCGGACACGCTCAGGGCGGAATCTGTGGCGGCAGTGAAGCAGCTCCATGCCCTTGGTATTGAGGTTGTGATGATCACCGGCGATAATAAGCGCACCGGCGAGGCAATAGCAAGACAGGCAGGCATAGACAGGGTGCTGGCTGAGGTGCTGCCGCAGGACAAGGCTGCTGAGGTGAAGAAACTCCAGGCAGAGGGTAAGGTCGTTGCGATGGTCGGAGACGGTATTAACGATGCTCCTGCGCTTGCCCAGGCAGACGTTGGCATTGCGATCGGCACCGGAACTGACGTTGCGATGGAGGCTTCTGACATTACGCTCATAGCGGGCAACATCAAGGGAGTGGTCACAGCAATAGCGCTCTCAAAGGCAACTATGAGGAACATCAAACAGAACCTCTTTTGGGCCTTTGCGTACAATGTCATTCTCATTCCCGTTGCAGCGGGTGTGCTCTTCCCTTTCTTCGGCATACTCCTGAATCCGATGCTTGCTGCAGGGGCCATGGGCTTTTCATCGGTCACGGTCGTGACGAATGCCCTGCGATTGAGAAGGTTCAAACCAGCGTGATTGATGCGAAAACCGCTTGAGCCTGATATTTGTATAGCTACTGATTGAAAAGGCAAAATGTCGGACAGGGAGACTTATTTCTTTTTTTCGGGTGGTTTCGCCGGGTCCTAAAATCTAACGACAAACTCTGTTACGACCTCGACGCGCCACACATTCATTGCCTCTTTGGATGGCTCCAAGTTGGCAACGTGTATCACCCCGGTGCAGAAGACAGCATTCTACCAAAGTGGGCTTTTGACCATCCCCATGTCCAATACGCCGGTGAGGATTACTACAAGCGTGCAAAGAACAATACTCTTTATATTGCATCTCCTTGCCAGTTTGTCTTGGACTGTGAGAATTGCCCGAAGGCGCTGGACTGGATCAAAGAGATATTCAAGGCAAATATAGTATGATGAGAATAATGACAATGCTTGCTGTTGTTACGTTATAATGTTTTGACTGAGGAGGCCCATAATGAATGCAGAATATACGGCAATAATAAAGCAGTCTGGAGACTGGTGGATTGGGTGGGTGGAAGAAATTCCTGGTGTTAATTGTCAGGAACGTACCCATAACGAATTACTTGAGAGCCTTCGCATTACACTGAAGGAGGCTCTTGAATGTAACCGCCAAGACGCACTTGCGGCAGTGGGTTCAGGGTATACAGAAGAAAAAATTGCGGTATGAAACGCAATGACTTTTTGAAACATCTCCGATCGCAGGGATGCGAATTTGTTAGAGAGGGCGGTCGTCATTCATGGTGGGGAAACCCAAATCAAAATAAACGGTCATCTGTTCCGAGACATACTGAAATTGATGACAATCTCGCAAAGAAAATATGTAAAGACCTTGGAATAAAACAGCCCTGACAAATCAATCATATGAGCTCACTTGACGATCCTTTTCTTCATCAGCCGGAAGGGATAGGGGGCGAGGATAAGGGCAACGACCACGAGCCAGAGGACGTTCCACCCTGCAGCTGCAACATGGCCCTGCGAGAATGACCTGCATACGTTCACCATATGATAGAGCGGTGTGAAGAACGCGATCCTGGAGACAAGCGGGGGAAGGTTGTCCAACGGGAAGAAGATGCCCGAGAAAAGGAACATGGGCGTCATGAAGAGCGTATAGAAGTAATTGAATGAATCAATGCCCGGAACGATCGCTACAAAGATCATCGAGATCTCGGCAAAAATAAGTCCGCTGATAAAAAGCACCGGAAGCACGGCAACAATGGCAGCAGAATCCACCAGCCCCAGGGCAGATATGACGATCATGATGATCGTTCCGTAGATAACACTTTTTGCCGCCCCCCACATAAGCTCGCCGGCAACAAGGTCATAGATATTGACCGGTGTTGCGAGGATAGCGTCAAAGGTCTTCTGATAGGTCATGCGCACAAAGGTGCCGTAGGTGCATTCATACACGGCTGCGAACATGGACGACGAGGCGATCATGCCCGGTGCAATGAAATTGATATACGGCAGACCGTTGATCTCCTTCACATAGGCCCCAAGCCCAAGCCCCATCGCCCAGAGGTAGAGAATGGGTTCTGCGAAGTTCAGCGCAAGGCTCGATTTATAGAGCTTGGTGAAGACCGTGAAGTTCCTCTGCCATACCCTGAAGGCCCGCCTGAGATTCATGCTATCACCTCTCTGAGGTTTTTGCCGGTAAGGTTCAGATACACATCTTCGAGATTTCCGCCGTATTTGGCTATAAGATCTGCCGGTCTTCCGGTCTCGATGATCTTGCCGTTATCCATGATCGCGACCCTGTCGCAGACCCGCTGCGCCTCCTCCATGTAGTGGGTTGTGAGTATGGTCGTCTTGCCCTCTGCCTTGAGATGGGCAAGGTTTTCCCAAACCGCGTGTCTGCTGTGCGGATCAAGACCTACGGTAGGTTCATCCATGATAAGCAGCTCCGGATCGTTCAGCAGAGCCCGGGCCAGCAGGAGCCTCCGCTTCATGCCTCCTGAAAGGTCCCTGATATTCACCTCAGCCTTTTCCCTGAGTTCGACAAAATCAAGAAGTTCCCAGGCCCGCGGAACAGAGGCCTTCTTCGGTATATCAAAATATCTGGCATAGACAATAAGGTTCTGGAACACGGAAAGATCAGGGTCAAGGTTGTCGTCCTGGGGCATGACACCGATGCGGGCTTTGATGGCGCTTGGCTGTCCGGTCACATCACGACCGAAGACCGTCACTCTTCCGGATGTGGGCGGCATGAAGCAGTAGATGATGCTCATGGCAGTTGTCTTGCCTGCGCCGTTAGGGCCGAGAAAACCAAAGCACTCGCCCTGCATGATCTCGAAACTGATGTTGTCAACAGCGCAGAGGGCACCGTAGTGTTTGACCAGGTTGTCAGCTTTAACCAGTATCATAACGTGAGGTGACTATACCTTTTCCTGGACCCCGAAGATCCAGAGCCAGACGTATTTGGAGAACTCGTTCAGCACTGCAGATCTGTCGCGTCTTCTCTTCCACCAGTCGTTTGTGCTGAACCAGCTCTCAGCAGCAGGTGCATTGATGATCTTGAATTCGCCGCCTAAAACTCTTTTAAAAATGAGTGCCGCTCTCCTGCTGTGGTACGGGGAGGTGACAAGGATTATGGACTTGAATCCGTTCTTCCTGAGTATCTCTTTGGTGTAAAGCGCATCCTCTTCTGTTGATCTCGACTGATCTTCGAGAAGTATGTTTTTTCCCGGAATGCCGAGAGATTCCGCCTGTGCCTTCATGAGCTCTGCCCAGGTATATTTCCAGACCAGCGGGCCTCCTGCCATGATGATCCGGTCCTTCCTGGCCCAGTCTTCCCTGAAGAGTTTTGCCCCGTATATGACCCGCTCTTCCTGCTCGCCGGCAAGCACGACGATCACATCAGCCGGCTTCATCTCATCCTTCTTTATGAGCATCTCCGCTGCCCTGGTCAGCAAAAAACCGTGGGAGAGGAAGAGGATGCCTCCGACGAAGGCAATCAGAAACAGAAATTTCAAAATCCGTATCATCTTATCTCCTGAATGAAAACTGTCCCGGTTATAAAATCCCTCCTAACCTCCCTTTGCCAAAGGGAGGGGAATTGCCCCTCTTTGGCAAAGAGGGGTGTGGGGAGATTTATTGTGGTTGACATATAACCAGTGCACTTAATAGTATCAGAGCGTCTGCTTTATGTACTGCTTCAGCGCCTCTGACCAGTGGCGCAGCGGCGAGATGCCTTCCAGGCGCAGCATGGTATTGTTCAGTCCGGACTGAGCCGGCCTCCTGGCTGGTCTTTTAAATTCCTCGGAAGTGACAGGAAGGATCGGCCTGTCAATGCCCTTAAGCTCAGCGATCTTTACGGCAAACTCATACCACGTGCAGATGCCGGCATTGGTCACATGATAGACGCCATAACCCTTTCCGATCATCAGTCTTATCGTGTGAGCGAGATCTTCTGTGAAGGTCGGGCTGCCGAATTGATCGTTCACGACCCGCAGCGAGTCTCTCCCGGCAAGGAGCCGTATAATGGTTTCAACAAAGTTTTTGCCGTATGGGCCATAAAGCCAGGATGTGCGCAGAATATAGAATCTGCTGGTAAGAGAGGAAATGAACTGTTCTGCCATGAGTTTCGACAGGCCATACTGGCTTATGGGGTTGGTCTTGTCCCACTCATCATAGGAAGAGCCCTTTGTTCCGTCGAAGACATAGTCTGAACTGATATGAAAGATCGGGCAGCGGATCTCCTCGCAGGCAATAGCCATGTTGCGCGCTCCCATGCCGTTAACAAGATAAGCCTTTTCAGGATCTGCTTCGCAGGCATCCACATCAGTGAATGCGGCAGTATGAATAAGGATGTCAGGCCTAATATCCCGGACGGTCTTCACCGCGTGATCAAGGTCAGTGATATCCAGGCCGGCACGAGAAAAGGGGAGGAGTTCTGTGTCAGAAAAGGCCTTCTGAACTGCATGGCCAAGCATACCGTCTGCGCCAGTGAGGGCAACCTTCATGAGTCGAACCTCTCCCCATACTGAGATGCATAATAGGTGAGATACTCCCCTGAGATGATACGGCTCCACCACGCTTTGTTGGCAAGATACCAATCGACCGTTTCCGAAAGGCCCTGCTGAAAGTCTGTTTCATGCCGCCATCCGAGGGCCGACTCTATTTTTGCCGGGTCAATGGCGTATCTGCGGTCATGGCCTGGTCTGTCTTTAACAAAGGTGATAAGGCCGAAGAGTTTTTCCCTGTCCGATCCGGTCTTCTCTGCAAGCAGGGCCAGGAGGCTTTTGACGATATCAATATTCTTCTGCTCGTTGCGGCCGCCGATGTTGTAGATCTCGCCCGCCTTTGCCCCGTGAAAAACAAGGTCTATTGCCCTGCAGTGGTCAGCCACATGGATCCAGTCCCTGACATTGCGGCCATCGCCGTACACGGGAATGGGCTTGCCCTGCAGCGCGCTGGAGATGACAAGAGGGATAAGCTTTTCAGGGAACTGATAGGGTCCGTAATTGTTCGAGCACCGCGTGATGGCCAGGTCCATACCGAACGTCTCATGATATGCCCTCACCAGAAGGTCTGATGAGGCCTTGCTTGCGGCATAGGGACTGTTCGGCATGATAGGAGACTCTTCCGTGAACAGACCCGTATCGATCGAACCATAGACCTCGTCTGTAGAGACATGAAGCAGCCTGCAGTTGCGTTTCTTTGCAGCCTCAAGCAGGATCTGTGTGCCTATCACGTTTGTCTGGAGAAACGGAGTAGAATCGAGAATGGACCTGTCGACATGGCTCTCTGCGGCAAAGTTTATGATGGCGTCGAACTCAAGGCTGTCGATAATTTTGCTGCTGCAGATATCCGCCCTGAAAAAAGCATAGCTCGGCAGTTTTTCGATATCCTTAAGATTCTCAAGGTTGCCTGCATAGGTGAGCTTGTCCAGATTTGTGATCGTATGTTCCGGGCGTGCTTTAAGCATGTAGCGGATAAAGTTCGAGCCGATGAATCCGGCCCCACCGGTGACGAGTATCCTCATGGGTCGATCCTGAAGGGCGCGTTTGGGTCGCCTTCATATCTGATCTCGTCAACAGGCTGCATCTTGCCCTTGCCCCGGTAAAGGCTGTCCGGGAGGTTCAGAACAAGTCCTTCCGTATCGCCGATATTTTTGTACGCATGGACAACATTCGGCGGCACAATCGCAATATACGGCTTGCCCTTCGTCTCAAGGGTCATCTGCTGCTGATAGGTTGATGAGTCTTTGCGGTTGTCCCAGAGATAGAGCCTGAAATTACCGAAAAAACAGAAGTAATCGGATTGCCGGAGATGCTCATGCGGACCGCGGGAGACGCCGGGTTTAGACATGGAAATATACGACATAACCGGTCTGAAGTCGATCTCATCATCCCTGAATATCTCAACAAGCCATCCGCGCTCATCGTTAAAGCGGCTCAGTTCTTTAATGACAACACCTTCCATATATCCTCCGATAAAAAAGCGTAATTAGTATAGCATCAATACCGTCCGGCTTGAAATGCTAAGACAGAATAAAAAGCCCTGCTCCTTGCATGCAAGGGCAGGGCTTGGTCTTCAGTAAAAGAGCTGTTATTTGTTGTTTCTTGCGAATTCCTTGATGATCTCCTGGCCGATGACGTTACGCTGTATCTGGTTCGTGCCTTCGTAGATCTGGAGGATCTTTGCATCCCGCATCATCTTCTCGACCGGGTACTCTTTCATATAGCCTGAGCCGCCCATGACCTGGACCGCATCAGTAGTGACCCTCATGCCTACGTCTGTGGCAAAGCACTTTGCCATGGCAGATTCTTTGGACACGTCCTTTGCTCCGCTGTCCACAAGGCGTGCAACTGAATATACAAGAGACCTCGCAGCTTCGATATCCATGGCCATGTTCGCAAGCATATGCTGAACTGCCTGAAAACTTATGACCGGGTGGCCGAACTGGATCCTCTTGCGCGCATACTTCACTGCCTCTTCGTATGCGCCCTGGGCAACGCCGAGTCCCTGCGAGCCTACGCCTGCTCTTGAACTGTCCAGGGTCTTCATCGCAACGATAAAACCTATGCCTTCCTTGCCTATGATGTTTTCCTTCGGGATCCTGCAGTTGTCAAAAACGAGTTCGGTCGTTATGGACGCCCGAATACCCATCTTGTCCTCTTTCTTGCCGAACGTAAACCCCGGGGTTCCTTTTTCGACAACAAAGGCTGAAGCGCCGCGCGGTCCTTTAGCCCTGTCGGTAATAGCTATGATCGTGTACACATCTGCTACACTGCCGTTTGTGATCCACTGTTTTGTACCGTTCAGGATATATTCATTGCCGTCAAGCTTTGCTGTTGTCTGAATACCGCTCGCATCACTCCCCGCATTTGCCTCGGTCAGACCAAAGGCAACAAGTTTTTTGCCTGCGGCAATATCGGGAAGGAATTGCTTTTTCTGCGCATCGGTGCCGAAGAGAAGGAGCGGGTATGTACCGAGTGCATTGGCAGCATAGGAGGTGGAGACACCGACGCAGGCCCGGGAAAGTTCCTCAACGCAAAGGCAGAGCTCAAGACAGCCTTTGCCGAGACCCCCATATTCCTCAGGGATGAAGAGACCGAAGAGGTCTGACTGAGCGAGCACCTTCATGATGTCCCAGGGGAATTCACCCGTCTCATCCAGATGAGCCCGAACAGGAACGATCTTTTCCTCGGCAACCTGCCGGGAAAGATCTCTTATCATTACCTGCTCTTCAGTCAATAAATAGTCCATGATCAATCCTCCAACATAAATTCACTGCAGCCAACTTATTGAAACATGAGTGGTCATTTTAACAGATACGGAACGATTTTTGGAAGAAAGAACTGTTATATAAGTCCCTGAATTTTCTTGAAATATTCCTTCATGCAGGAATATTCAGTGGATTGCATGAGTTCAAAGGCAGGCCTGAAGGTATCGTCGCTGACAGAAAAGATGCCGTGGCCGAAGACTATGACGGCCCGGCTGTTTCCCATCGCCTCGGGAACCGTTCTTGCGAGTCCTGTTGGGCCCGTGCCGATCTCGCCGGAAACAATAGGAATGCCGGAGACAGCCCGCTGCTCTCTGCAGGCGCGATAACAGGTTGAGAGGTCGCACCCCTCCTTTCTGCAGGACATGGACATGATGACCGTGAACTTCGGGTGGCCATGGACGATTGCGCGTCTGCCTGTCTTTTTGTACACGCTGATATGTGCAGAAAGCTCTGAAGAAGCAGTTATGCCGGATGAGGACGACCCGTCAAGAGGCACCGCGTCAATGCAGGTATCGAGTTCATCCAGGGAACTGCCGGTCTGGCTGATATACATGGTGTCCCTGAAGACATAGGAGATGTTGCCGAAATAAGAGTCAACGAGTTTTCTCTCCACGAGCTGCCTGCCTGTCAGGATGAGCTGCTGATACACCTCCTGCTCATCCGAGGGCGGCGCTGCCGGAATATCAGCGCAGGAGCGGGATGACAGCGATATCATAGGGGCGATCTTTGAGTAGGCGTTCATCAGGTCTCTGTTCTCAGGCGTCTTTCCTGTCCTGCGGTCTTCAAGATGGAACATGACGTCTGAAAAGAACTTGACATAGATCGAAAAACAGACAGAGCTGAAGGAGACGAAGGCCTGCTCAGGACTTACCGTGCCGCTGGAGACAACGCCCCTGTTTCCGACAATAGCAGCTTTTCGCGCTGAAAGTGCTCTGCTTATTGCTGCTGCAGTAAGTGCCGGGACGACAGGGATATCATGAAGAAAAGTCCTTGTCTCGCAATCTGTCGGCATCAGGCAGATTTCCTGACGATCTCCATAATATGCGAGGATGCTCCTGTATGGTTCGGCCGGCTCGGCATAGAGCAGACTGCTGATGTTCATATGATCGAAGACCTTTACCAGTTCAGGGTCGATCTCGGTCATCGGTCTGTTTGAGCTCACCTCTGCATCAAGACCGAGCAAGGTAATGTTTCCCTCATCAGCCAGGCCCTGGCTGACGATCTTTTTATTATATTTGCCGAGAAGTTTTTTCATCGATCAGCTACAGATACTCTCCCAATCCCAATCGTTCCATGAGTGCCCGTGTTGGAACACCTCTTTCATCATATCCTCTGATCTTGTAGTAATTGCCTCGTGCGGTCAGGAATTCATCTCTGTTCAGCGGACTGACCTTTATATTCTCTGAGGATGTCCCTTCCTCGGTAAAGAACCTCGCCGGAAGGTCATCGTCAGCGCCCGTGATATTGTTCAGCGAGTTCAGAAAACGTTCGAGCACATAGATGCGCTCACCCGTTCTGAGCAGGGATTGGGTATCATGGGGCTTACCGGTCACTGCCGAGACAGCCCTGGCATATTCCTCAAGTGATGCTGCAAAGAAGACGAACTTGCAGGCCGTAAGCGAATCAATGACCGCGTTCATGTCCTCTGCTATCTTGATGATCCGGGCCTTGCCCTCAAAGGAGAACCGGTCTGTGGCAACAGGTTTTCTCAATATTTCGTGGCTTATGGGATATGCACGCAGATGGCAGCCGCCGCGGTTCGATGTCGCATACGCGAGTGCCATGCCGTATGCTCCGCGAGGGTCGTACGCAGGCAATTCAAGGCCCTTAACAGACATGCTTGCTTCCGGTTTTCCGGCTGCCGCAGCATACCGCAGGGAACCGTAAGACAGCATCCTGCCCCGTTCTGTCGTCATCCCCCCGATCTCGCGAATGAGCTCAGGGAGTTCATCAGGGTTCAGCTTTCTTCCCTCGATCTCTGCAAAGCAGGAGATGGTCGCCGCAGTGGTGATGGTGTCGAGACCGTAATCATTGCAGAGTCTGTTCGCTTCAACGATCACGGCAGCATCATTATTGTCATTCAGCGCGCCGAAGTGAGAAACAGTCTCATATTCAGGCATCACCTCTCCGTTCATGCCTATTTTCTTGCAGAGGATAGGACAGCCCATGCAGCCGGTCTTTTTAGCTTTGTAGCGGTTCTTCAGGTTATACCCGGAATATGCTGTTGACCCTGAATAGAACGTCTGTCTGAAGTTATTCGTAGGCTCCATCCTGCGGCTATGGATAAGGTCAACAAGGGCAGCAGTGCCGAACTCCGAGATGCCGAGCTCGCCAAAGACTGCCTGGGATGCCCTGAGCAGCCGCATGATCTCTTCGCGGCTTGCCTTGAGTGCAGCAGGGTCGAAGATGTCGAATGAGCTGCTCCCCTTCACCTTGATTGCCTTGAGTTTTTTTGCGCCCATGACTGCGCCGAGGCCGCCTCTGCCGGCGAGGTAATGACCATCAAAAACGATCGAGGAGAAGGCTGACTGATGTTCTCCTGCGATGCCGATCACCGCGTCAGAGCCGCGGGTATCGATCAGCGTTCTCGCTTCCTCTACATTTTTGCCTGCAAGGTGCCCGGCATCATCAATGACGACGCTCTGGTCGTCGATCGAGATCATGGTCCATCTGTCAGCTTTGCCGGTTATCTCGATAAGATCAAAGCCTGCACGCTTCAGTTCTGTGCCGAACTTGCCGCCGACCGAGCAGTCGAATATCGTACCGGTGAGAGGAGAACGCGATATGACCGAAGACCTTCCGGATGTCGGGGCGTCTGTTGCCACAAGCGGGCCGGATGCAAAGATGAGCGGCATGCCGGGAGCGTCATGGGCCAGCGTGATCCTTTTGCCCAACAGCGCCACGCCCATGCCCCGGCCGCCGATATAGCGTTCTATGAGATCAAGGGGCGTATCTATGATCTCGGTCTTTCTTGCGGAAAGGTCTATTTTCAGGCTTTTGGATGCGTATCCGTACATGAGTGACCGGTTCAGGCGCTTACATCAATGTCCGGGATGATCAAACTTGGCGAGCCAAGACTTCCGTAGAACTTCATATCATCGCCCACAGCAGAGACCTTTCTGAAAAAGTCGAGCAGGTTACCGGATATGAGCGCTTCCTTGACCGGGAATGCAACCTCTCCCTGCTCGATCCAGAGCCCTGAGACGCCGATCGAGAAGTCCCCGGAAATGGGGTTTACCATATGGATGCCCATTGCATCGACAACATAAAGTCCTCTGCCCACTGCCTTAAAAAGATCCTGCACCGGAATGCAGTCAGCAGGGGATGCAGGCTCAAGGTACAGATTTGTGATGCCGACTGAAGGAAGGGATGCATGACCGCCCCGCAGCGCATTGCCGGTCGAGACGGCATTCCCCTTCCGTGCCGTATAGGTGTTAAAGAGATAGGAGCAAAGCATGCCTTCCCTGATCAGCGTCTTGGACTGCGTGGCAACGCCCTCGTCGTCAAGAGGCTTGCTGCCCAGTCTGCCGGGCAGAAGGCCGCTGTCCGTGATCGAGATCTTTGGACTGATTATCTGCGTATTCAGTCTGCCTGCAAGGAGTGACTTGCCTTTTTGAACAGCGTCCGAGGAAAGTGACGACGCAAAAACGCCAAGAAAATCATTGGCAACAGCATGATCCAGAATAACCGTGGTCTTTCCGCCCTGTATCTTCCGCGATCCGAGCAGGCGGAGAGCTGATGTTGCTGCTGCCCGGCCGACGTCTTCGAAAGAGATGTCCTTCAGAAAACGGGAGCCCGTATAGTCCCACCCTGTCTGACTCTCCTTGCCGGCTTCTGCTATCGCAGTGACCTGTGCTGAACATGAGGTTGACTGGTATCGGGCCTTTACCCCAAGGGAGTTTGCGATGACCGTCTCTGCCACAGTAAAGGATGCCGACGGCTTTCTGATCCTTTTGATCCTGCTGTCAGTATCGTACGCAGCACGTTCGATCCGCATTGCCAGGGTGATCGCATCATCTTCTTTCAGGTCGCGGATGGCATCATCATAAGTATCGACCGCACCTGGCGACGATGGAGAGGGAAGGCAATGAAAACGGTCCTCGTCCACAGATCTGCAGGCGTCCATGGCGCGTGCAATGACCTCGTCAGATTCGCAGAGATCCGTGGCGTAGGAGAAACCGAGGCAATTGTTCCTGATGACCCTCACGGAATAGCCGGAACTGAACGAGGAAGAAAGAGATTCGACAGCCTGGTTTTTTACTTCAACGGCAATGTTCCGGTAGGACTTATAGAATACCTCTGCCTGGTCAGCCCCCGATTTGAGAGCTTTGCCAAGCATATCCGCGGCAAAGCCGGGATCAGGACTCATAATACGTGGCTGAGGCTGTGTCCGACTCCCAGACCGAAACCGCAGAGACCCTGACACGTTCATCCGTGATCTTCTTCTTCATGCTGTCAAAGATCCATTTCGCCATGTTCTCTGACGAGGGGTTCTTCTCGGTAAAGGGGAAAATGTCGTTCAGATATGCATGGTCAAGGGGTGCTATCACCTCTTTGGCCATTCTCTTGAGGTCATGAAAATCTATGGCAAGATCGATCTCATTCAGGGTCTCGGCCATGACACTGACCTGTACCTTCCAGTTATGGCCGTGCATGTTCTCGCATTTGCCTTTATATTCCCTCAGCTGGTGCGCTGCAGAAAAAGAAACTTCTACTGACAGTTCAAACATTATAGTCCTCCGAATAGCTCAGGTGGTTTTTTTGAATATGGATACGTAGGGAAGGTTGCGGTACTGGTTGTCGTAGTCAAGGCCGTAGCCCACGACGAATTCGTTCGGTATCTCGAAGCCGACATAGTCCAGGGGCACGTCCACCTCTCTGCGCTCTTTTTTGTCGAGGAACGTGCAGATCTTCAGGCTCCGGGGTTCCCTGTTCAGGATCCGCTCCCTGATGTAATTCATGGAGATACCGGTGTCGATGATATCTTCAATAAGCAGTACGTCCTTGTCAGCAATCTCCTCCCGGATGTCATAATGCAGCTTGATCTCTCCTGAGGTCTCTGACTTCAGATAGCTGGATGCTACGATAAAATCGATGGTGAGCGGAATCTGGATAAGCCTCACCAGATCGCTGAAAAAGATGAACGCGCCTTTAAGAATGCCGACGGCCAGAAGATCTTTGCCTTTATAATCGGCCGATATCCTTTCTGCGAGTTCCCTGTTCTTGCTCTGTATCTGTTCTACAGTGAGAAACGGCTTGCCGACGACCATGAAAACCTCCAAAGGGTAATAACGAAGTGCTGCTATTTTAACGTTCCGGGCTATTATTCCACAACAGTAATGTTCCGCGCTGACCTGTCGGGAGACTCAAAGTGTACAATACCGGTAAGCGATCTGTTGTGTCACGCCGGAGATCGTGCTGATTAGCTGTAATGACGCCTTAAATCTGCCAAACTGACATTGCTAAGTGATTGCGGAGGTGCATCATGCATCCGGTAAATATATTCGAGGCGAAAGCAAAGCTTTCCAAACTGATCGAATCCATCGAAAGCGGCCGCGAACAGGGAGTTGTCATCACCCGTAATGGCAAACCTGTTGCCCGCCTTGTATCTCTAAAAGCTCTCCTGTCGATATGCGGATAGCGGTTGCAAAGGGAAAATTCAAGGTGCCGGAATCGATTGATTTTGTTAACGAGGTTATTCGTAAGCGCTTTACTGAGGGGCATGAGTGAAGCTTCTGTTAATAGCAACGCTTGACAATACTAACGCAATGCGTTATCTTTAGTCATGATCGTATCATTCAAATGCAGGAACACTGAGAGCCTGTATATGGGTGCACGCATTGCAAGGTTTTCAAGTATTGAGACTGCGGCTATGAGGAAACTGGCCATACTGAATGTTGCTGCCAAAATAGAAGACCTGAAAGTGCCGCCGGGCAATAGGCTTGAGGCTTTAGGTGGCAAGCGAAAAGGGCAATGGAGCATTCGAATAAATGACCAGTGGCGGGTTTGCTTCAGGTTTGAAGGCGGAAATGCCATTGACGTTGAGATTGTTGATTATCACTAAGAGGATCAGGAGGCCAATATGAGGAAAAGACAGGTTCCACATCCCAGACCAGGAGAGATTCTGCTTGAGGAATTTTTAAAACCCATGGGGCTTACACAATACAGGCTTGCAAAGGAGATTGGTGTACCGCAGCGGCGGATCGGTGAGATCGTTGCCGGGAAGCGCGCCATCACTACGGATACCGGATTGAGGTTGTCCCGTTTTTTTGGTTTATCTGACGGTTTTTGGGAACGTTTGCAGTTGGACTATGATCTGTCTGTAGCAAGGGAAAATATGTCAGAGGTGCTTGCCGGCATCAGGCAATATAGAGCGGCTTGATCCATTTTAGTTTGCAACACTATACACGGCGATGATTATTTACATTGAGTCGCGGACTGGCGAGGCGGCACTTTCCTCCGAAGCCGTGAAATAGATTGAACGCGCATGGCTTTGAGTGAAATAGTTTTGAAGTTAATCAGGGTGAGGCTGAATTAGCGCGTAAACGATTCAAATGAATAGGAGGATAGTGTCATGAAAGAACCCATTATCAAATCTTCCGGCAACGTATTCCTTGATCTCGGTTTTCCCCCTGAGGAAGCCGCAATTCTTCAGATGCGTGCCGAAATCATGACTGATCTTCGGAAGTTCATCAAAAACAAAAAACTTACGCAGGCAAAGGCAGCTGAGATTTTTGGTGTCAGTCAGTCCCGGGTCTCTGATTTAATAAGAGGGAAATGGGAGAAGTTCAGCCTGGAAATGCTCATATCGCTTGCAACAAAGGCCGGGATGCGTATCAGCCTTAAAAGGGCCGCATAGACACGAGTTTGAAGCATGAACCTGCACGCTATGATATGGAAGTCACTCGTGAGCAGCTTCAGGAAAAAGAAGTGCGTTCATTTTCATATGTGGCATGATGGTGATGTCGTGAAACGTCTGACAGTGAGGGCGAATGTCAATAAGCAAGTCTGACCCCATAGACCTTCAACAGATTCATGGTTGATTCTCCAGATTTTTCAACAGCGCCGACGATAGCCTTCCATTGCCACCGTCTCCTTTCTTGACTTCTCCTTCCCTTCTGCGTTAAATAGAAACAGTTTCTATTTACGAAAGAGAGTCATGAAACCTGATTTTCAGCCATTATTGAAGGGCCTCAGTCTGAAATCAACGCCGAAGAGGATCGCGCTCCTGGAGATCCTTGATGACGAAAAGGTGTACCTGAGCCCTGAGGCGATCTGGAAGATGATGCAGAAGAGGTTCAAGAGCATCGGCCTTCCGACCGTGTACCGCATTCTCGAAGAACTGCATGAAGGCAATATCATATCCCGCGTGCTCCATCCGGATCGAAAACTCTACTATTACCTCTGCAGGAATGAAGAACATCACCATCACTTTATCTGCGTTTCCTGCAATAAGGTTGAGGACCTTCATTTCTGCGCTGAAAAAGAGATAGAAACCCTCGTGGTCAAAGGCATGAAAGGAAAGATTCTTTCGCATATCCTCCAGATCAACGGCCTCTGCAGCAGATGCCTGACGGCACAGGTTCCAGCACATGGCTGATTCAATTATGTGTTTAGGATGTCATTGTGTTGATAATAGCGCTTGTTGCTCATTCGTACAAATCCCCCCACGCCCCCCTTTTCCAAAGTGGGGTATTTTTCCTCCCTTGCCTAAGGCACCTACTGTTGATCAACAAAGGCCTGTCCCCGAATGGGGAGAGGTGAGGAGGGATTTTGGAACGAATATTTTCATCTTCTTTATGATTTTGCTGTCTGTTTCTTTGTCATCCGGATGTACTAGATCAAAGGATTCCCAAAGCACGGGCAGGTCTGGAAAACTTATAGTTGTTGCCACTCTGTTTCCGCTTTATGATTTCGCAAAGAATATCGCAGGTGACCGCGCTGATGTGAAGCTTCTTCTGCCGCCCGGCGCTGAACCACACAGCTTTGAGCCCAAGCCTGCTGATATTATGATGCTTAACCATGCTGACATCTTTATCTATACGAACAGGTTCATGGAGCCCTGGGCAGAAAAGCTGCTGAAGGGGACAGAGAGCAGAGGGCTTTCTGTTGTTGATGCGAGCAGGGGCGTTAAATTTATAGACAGCAGCATTGACGGCGCTGAAGGAAATAATAAACATCAACACAATAAGCCCGGACAGAAGGAAGGTCTCAAAGAGCACGAGGTTCATGGTGCAGACCCGCATATTTGGCTCGATTTCAGCAATGCCCAAAAGATGGTTGATAATATTGCAGCCGCATTCATCGCGAGAGATCCGGCAAACAGAGACGGTTATCAGAAAAACGCAGCGGCGTATAAGGCAAGGCTCGAAGCCCTGGACAGAACTTATCAAAAAAGTCTTGCGAACTGCCCAAAAAAGATCTTTATCAACGGCGGCCACTATACCTTCGGGTACCTTGCCAACCGGTACGGGCTGCGATACCGGTCAGCCTACGGTTTTTCTCCTGATGCAGAGCCGACGGCGAGAAATCTTGCTGATATCAGCAATACGCTCCGCAGGGAGGGACTGAAGCATCTTTTCTATGAGGAGCTCCTTAGTCCAAGGATAGCAGACACGATCGCAAAGGAGACCAATGCAACACTGCTCAAACTCCATGGCAGCCACAATATTTCGAAAGAAGAGTTCAATGCCAAAAGAACATTTATTGAACTGATGGAACGGAATCTCGATAATCTGAGGACAGGACTCCAATGCCCAAATTAAGGTGTTTTAAATATGAAAAGATTTATTCATGAAATCCCTCCTATCCTCTCCCCATCCGGGGACAGGCCTTTGGCAAAGGGAGGTATCGAGCCCCTCTTTGGCAAAGAGGGGTGTGGGGAGATTTTTTGGAATGGCAAATAACCAATGCACTTATTAGCAAGCATTGTCGAGGCCAGAGACCTGAGTGTTGAATTTCACGGGCGGCAGGTGCTGTCAGGAGTGAATTTCAGCATCCTGCAGGGCGACTATGTCGGCCTTGTCGGCCCGAACGGGTCAGGCAAGTCAACGCTTATCAAATGCATGCTCGGCCTGATCAGAGCTTCGCAGGGAGATAGTTTCCTTTTTGGCTCAGCACCGGCAGATATGAAGAAGAGGGAGAGGGTTGGGTATCTGCCCCAGAGAATGGAGTTTTTCAATCCCCGTTTCCCGACAACCGTGATTGAGGTAATCTCCCAGGGCATGATAGCGAACAAAAGAGCCGGTAAAAATTCCGGCAGCGAAGAAATAGAGAAGGCGATCGAACTCTTTGATCTGAAAGGGCTCAGAAACCGGCTGATAGGAGAGCTTTCCGGCGGTCAGCAGCAGAGGGTATTTATCGCCAGGGCATTGGTGAACGCACCGGATCTTCTTATCCTTGATGAGCCGACAAGCGCGCTTGACCCTGAGGTGCGGGAAAGTTTTTTTGAACTCCTCCATGAGTTGAACGAGAAGAAGAATGTCACGGTCATTCTTGTTACCCACGATATCGGCGGCGTCGGTCAGTATGCGTCAAAGCTGATGTATCTCGACAAGAAGGTTATTTTCTTCGGCGGATTTGATGAGTTCTGCCTTTCCGAGAATATGGCGAAATTCTTCGGCTCTGCATCGCAGCATATTATCTGTCATAAACATTGACGGAAAGGAACGGAGATTGAATATCAGCGAATTTTTAGACTATGGGTTTATCCAGCGGGCGCTTATTGCCGGTTCGCTCATATCCGTGCTCTGCGCAGTGCTTGGCGTGATCCTGGTGCTGCGAAGACTCTCGATGATCGGCGACGGCCTTTCCCATGTCACCTTCGGCGGTGTTGCCCTTGCCATGGCGCTGAACTTCTATCCCCTTGCAGTCTCCCTGCCGATCGTTGTGGTGAGCTCATTCGGCATACTCAAGATGATGGAAAAGGCGCGGGTATTCGGTGATGCTGCCATTGCGGTCGTCTCCTCGATCGGTATTGCGATCGGCATACTGCTTGCCAGCATTGCCGGGGGCTTTAACGTGGACCTGTTCAGTTATCTGTTCGGCAATATCCTCTCGATCAGCACGCTTGAGGTTGGTGCGGCAGTGGTCATATCCGTCACGGTGCTCGCAGCTATCTATTTCTTCTTTGACGAGATCTTTTCTATTACGTTCGATGAGGATTTTGCGCGTGCATCAGGCATACCGGTTGACCGTATCAATGCCGTGCTGATGGTACTCACCGCAGTTACGGTTGTCCTTACGATGAAGGTTGTCGGCATTATGCTCACCTCTGCGCTTCTTGTCCTGCCTGCAGTCACGGCCTTTCAGAATGCACGGGGATTCAGGAATGCCATTATCATGGCATCGATCGCATCGCTTTTTTCCCTTCTGTCCGGGGTCTGCATTTCTTTTGCCCTGAACCTGCCTGCTGGCGCCACGATCGTGATGGTCAATGTCTTTCTCTTTTGCGGCGCGTTTTTCTTCAGGCATTTCTTTGGCAGTCCTGCGACAGAATAATTTGGCTGCGCCAGTTACGAAGGAGTTTATCGGTATGAGGACATTCAACTACAACAATCCCTCCTATCCTCCCTTTGTTAAAGGGAGAAATAAATCCCCTCTTTGGCAAAGAGGGGCGAGGGGAGATTTATTCGATCTGATTTCTATTTCGAAACTGTCATTTAGCCAATTGGCGCTCCATAACATGAAAGCATACTAACCCATGGAAGATTCAGGCAGATTTTCAGCCTTCTCGTTCAGGGACTTCAGGCTCTTCTGGTTCGGACAGATCATATCCCTGTCCGGGAGCTGGATGCAGACTGTTGCGCAGGGCTGGCTCGTGTACAGCCTCACAAAGTCACCCCTTCACCTCGGCATGGTTGCAGCAGCCAATGCCTTGCCGATACTGCTCTTTACGCTCTTCGGCGGTCTGATCGCAGACCGGTATCCTAAGCGCAATCTCCTCTTATTCACCCAGGCGCTTTCGATCATACCAGCAGTCCTTCTCGGCTTTCTGACCAGCAGAGGCACCGTGACGGTCTGGCATGTTGCCGGATTGGCTGCCTTTCTGGGTACGATCAATGCCCTGGATATTCCGGTGCGCCAGTCTTTTCTTGCAGAGATGGTCGGCAAGGGACATATTGCAAATGCCATTGCCCTGAATTCGGCAGCCTTTAACGGAGCGCGCATAACCGGCCCTGTGATCGCCGGTGTTGCCATAGCCTATTTAGGCATTCCGGCGTGCTTCTATCTGAATGCGCTCAGCTTTGTAGCGGTGATCGTTGCTCTGTACCGCATCGAGACAAGAGGAGAGATAAGAGGAAGGTCTGAGGGCATGCTCAGGGACTTTTATAAAGGGCTCGTCTTTGTCAGGGCAAACAGGGAGATGAAGCATGTTTTTCTGCTGATCGCTGTGTTCAGCGTCATAGGACTGCCGTACATCAGCCTTCTTCCGATCTTTGCAGCCGAGGTATTCCATGCGGGGCCAAAGGGGCTCGGATTTTTGGTCGGCGCATCAGGTATCGGCGCTCTGACCGCAGCACTTCTTATTGCTGCGCGCAGAGACATAAAAGATAAAGCACGCTTTATGTCTCTTGCCGCGCTTACGTTTGCGGCAGCGCTCTTTCTCTTTTCCCTGTCGAGCATACTCTGGCTCTCGCTGCTGGTCATTATGGCGGCAGGCTGGGGAATGGTGAGCTATCTTGCTGTTGCGAACAGTTTTATCCAGATCACGGTTCCGGATGAGCTCAGGGGAAGGGTCATGTCTCTCTATTCCCTGGTCTTTCTTGGTACGGTCCCGATCGGCAATGCGATCATGGGCATGATCGCAGACCGCACAGGAACGCCGCGTGCGGTGACGATAGCCGGCGTTGTCTGTCTGATCGCTGCTGCAGTATTTGCGAAGAGACACCTGATGCGGCGTAATCGGATATAATACCCTCCGTGAAGATCCTTGCTATTGAGACCTCGACCATGCTCGGCGGCGTTGCCATTGCTGACGAAAAGGGGCTGATTGCCGAGACGAGGCTGAATGTGAAGTCCACGCATTCTGAACGGTTGATGGCGACCATTGACGAGCAGCTGAGGCATTCTGCAATGGCGCTTGGCGATATTGATGTTTTTGCTGTTGCCTCAGGTCCTGGCTCATTCACCGGACTGCGGATCGGGCTCGGCACAGCCAAGGGACTCTGCTATGCAACCGGCAAACCGCTGGTCATGGTTCCGACGCTCGAGGCCTTTGCGCGGAGCTTTCCCTTCTCGAAATATCCTGTCTGTGTCATGCTCGATGCGCGCAGGGGCGAAGTATATGCTGCGGTCTTCCAGTGGGACAGAGGTTTCGTGAAGCTTCTTGATGAGGTCTCTGCTGCTCCGGAGGACCTGTTCCGGGATGTGGAGAGCCCTGTTATTCTTGCGGGCGAGGGAGCAGTGGTGTACCGTGAAAGGCTCTGTGCAGTGCTCGGAGAACGTGCAGTCTTCGCACCTCTCGAAAAGATGGTGCCGTCCCCGGCAGATGTTGCCATGCTCGGCCTTGAAAAGGCGCTTCAGGGAGAATTCACTGATGCCTCGTCTGCGGAGCCGTTTTATATCAGGAAGTCAGAGGCGGAGGTGAAGTGGTCTCAAAAGCGGTAAAGGAGTTCCTGATCCGGGACCTCAGGCCTGAGGATGTTCCGGAAGTTCTTGCAATAGAGAAGGCTTCTTTTACCACGCCCTGGTCAGAGATACTTTTCATGAATGAGATATTCAAGCCCGGGTCGCTGCCAAAGGCGGCTCTGCTCGGAGAGAAGATCGTCGGTTATATCTGTGCCAACTATCTGCTTGATGAGGGGCACATCCTGAATGTGACCGCTCATCCTGATCACCGGAGACAGGGCATAGCATCGCAGCTGGTTCAGCATATGACCGATCTGCTCGGGAAAGAAGGCTGCCTGATAATCTTTCTTGAGGTGAGATTATCGAACGAGGCTGCGCTCAGGATGTATGAGAAGGCGGGTTTCAGGATCCTCTCGGCAAGAAAGGCCTATTACACGCATCCGGTCGAAGATGCGGTCATCATGTCGCTTCATCTCCCCAAATGCCGTCAATAGGAGCTCTGCAGTCAGGACAGTTCCTGCCCTTGAGACCGTTTTCCTGAATGCTGTATCCGAAACGCCTGATCAGCAGTTTCCTGCAGGAGGGGCAGTACGTATTCTCTCCCCCCTCGCCGGGAACGTTTCCTTCATACACGTACTTCAGGCCGGCCCTGGATCCGATCTCCCTTGCTTTTCGGAGAGTGGCAACAGGCGTCCTCGGCTTATCCATCAGCTTGTACGTGGGATGAAATTGGCTTACATGCCAAGGTATGCCGGGATCAACCGACACGATGAATTCCGCTATATCGGTAAGATCTTTTTCTGAATCATTGAGGTCAGGAATGATGAGTGTCGTAACCTCGACCCATACGCCCAGTTCCTTTATGAGCCTGATGGTCTCCTGAACAGGCTGGAGCCTTGCCCCGCAGACAGTGCGGTAAAAAGCATCGCTGCCTTTCAGGTCGATGTTGTTTGCATCAAGAACGGGCGCCATGAGCCTTGTCGCCTCAGGCCCTGTGTATCCGTTTGACACAAAGACATTTCTGAGGCCTTTTGAGCGGGCCAGCTGTGCACACGCATAGGCGAACTCAAAGAAGATCGTCGGCTCGGTGTACGTGTAGGAGATGCTCTTGCAGCCATGTTCGAGAGCTGCTTTCACGATCTCTTCCGGCGTCATATCCTTTCCGGGTATTTCGAACTTCTCTTCATGGGGATATTGGGATATTTCATAGTTCTGGCAGTGCTTGCATCTGAAATTACAGCCGACGGTTGCTATTGAGAGGGATCTGCTGCCGGGCAGAAAGTGAAAAAGAGGCTTTTTTTCTATGGGGTCGATGTTCATTGAGATGACCTTGCCGTACACAAGACTGTAGAGCGTGCCATGCTGGTTTTCCCTGACAGCGCATAATCCCCGCTTGTCATGGTGGATAAGACAATTATGACAGCAGAGATGACATCTTACGTCTTCCTTTTCCAGTTTTTCGTAAACCATGGCCTCTTTCATGCTTCCATTATAGCAGGCGCAGGCATGATGTAAACCCGTTTTATTAAACAATATTGGTAACGTTGTGAAAGGTCCGTCTGATGTGCTGCGGGTCAAAGCTCGTCGCTGAATTGACTTGAAGATCTCTTAATTATTAGTATTAATAGATAAGATACCAGTTATTTTTAGGAGGTAATGATGCCTATATATGAATATGACTGCATGACCTGCAAAGAGATATTCTCTGTTCTGCAGAGCATAACCTGTGGAAAGAATGAGACAAAATGTCCAAAGTGCGGTTCGGACAAGGTGAAGAAGAGAATGTCTTCGTTCTGCTGTTCATCAGGTTCAGGAAGCAGCCATTCTTCTTCAATGCCTTCGGGTGGTTTCAGCGGGGGCGGTTGAGGTGTCTCTTCCTGTTGAACCGTTGGTTCAGCCCCTTTCCTGACAGCTGTAAATTGATAAAAAGTCTTGACAATTTCAGCACTTAGCACTAAAATTTGTCAAAATACTTTAATAGAGGTGAAGAATGGCTCGCAAGCTATTACTCGCGGATGACAGCATAACCATACAGAAGGTTGTGGAACTGGTCCTCGCTGAGGAAGATTTTGAGATAAAGTCCGTGAGCAATGGCGAGGACGCACTGAATCTCCTCGAAAGTTTCCAGCCTGACCTTGTACTTGCTGATATAGAGATGCCCAAAGTGAACGGGTATCAGCTTTGCGACAGGATAAAGAAAAATCCGGCTACTGCCCATATCCCCGTTATTCTTCTTGCCGGCGCATTTGAACCGATCGACGAAGAGCTTGCAGCCCAGATCCATGCGGACGATTCTGTCATCAAACCTTTTGAATCACAGGAACTGATCAGCAAGATCAATTCTGTCCTGACCATGAGCTCTGCCGGTGCAGAAGAGCTCGTTGCAGCAGAAGAGACCGTGGCAGAGGCTGGAGAGGATGTGTTCGTTCTGACCGAGGAGGCTGAGGAGGCTGTCAGTGTTGCCGAAGCGGAAGAGGATCTCTGGTCAATGGAAGAGGTCCCGGAGATCCCTGAGGCTGTCAGCGCAGAGGCAGTGCCGGAGGCAGAAGAGGCGGTCGAGGCAGGGATTGAAGGGTTGGAAGAGACGTTCGAGATCGAAGAAGAGACCATGATCCCCGAAATTGAAGAGGCCCCGGCAGCAGCAGCTCCGGCTGCCGTTATTGCCGAAGCTGCAAGGCCTCAGATGGCCCGCGAGTTCGTGATGCCGGAAGTCGTTGTTCCCTCGAAGGCAGAGATGCTGGCTGTCTTTGAAAAGACCGTGAATGCGAGCGTGACCGCCTTTTTGTCATCGCTCGATATCAAGGCTGCCATGCTGGCAGCGCTTACCCCGGCTATGAAGGAGTCAGTTGAAAAGGTCATCTGGGAGATCGCTCCGGAACTTGCCGAAAAGCTGCTGAAGGAAGTTCTCAAGGGTTCCATAGCCTCTCTTACCTCTGAAGTGGAGAAGGTTATCTGGGAAACCGTGCCTGATCTGGCAAGTACGATGATCTCGAAAGAGATCGAAAAGATCAAGTCTGAATTCTAAGGTACAACATTTATAGGAATAGGGCGGGGAAGCGGCAAAACCGAATCCCCGCTTTTCTTTGGTATGGCAGAATTAGAAAAAAGTTATAACCCCGAAATAACGGAAAAGAAATGGTATGAGTTCTGGACAAGCAGGGACCTGTTCACTGCTGATCCGAACGCATCGGGCGAACCATTTACGATCGTTATCCCGCCTCCCAATGTGACGGGCACGCTTCATATGGGTCATGCCCTGAATGCGACCCTTCAGGACATTCTTATCCGCTGGAAGCGTATGAGCGGTTTCAATGTGCTCTGGGTGCCTGGCATGGACCATGCCGGCATAGCAACGCAGAATGTCGTCGAACGTCAGTTGGCTGCAGAGAAGGTCGACCGCCATCAGCTTGGCAGGGATGCGTTCATCGAACGGGTCTGGACCTGGAAGGGCGAATACGGCGGCAGGATCATCAATCAGCTTAAGAGGCTCGGATCGTCCTGCGACTGGTCAAGGGAGCGCTTTACGCTTGACGAGGGTCTTTCAAAGGCGGTTGTCGAGGTCTTTGTTACTCTCCATGAGCAGGGGCTTATCTATCGCGATAATCGTTTGATCAACTGGTGCCCCAGGTGCCATACCGCTCTTTCTGATATTGAGGTGGAGCACGAGGACGTTGACGGAAAGCTCACCCATATCAAATATCCCTTTACTGACAAAAGCGGCCATATCATTGTTGCCACCACACGTCCCGAGACCATGCTGGGAGATACGGCGGTTGCCGTGAATCCGGATGATGAGCGGTACCAGGATGTTATCGGCAAGACCATAGACCTTCCGCTTACTAACAGAAAGATCCCCATTATTGCAGATGCTTCTGTCGATCCGGCTTTTGGGACAGGCGCGGTAAAGGTAACGCCTTCGCATGACTTTAATGACGAGGCCACGGCAAAGAGACAGTCACCGGTGCTGCCGTTCATCACGGTCATCGCTCTTGACGGGACCATGACCGCAGAAGCCGGGAAGAAGTACAGCGGGATGGACCGGTACACCTGCAGGAAAGCGGTCGTGAAAGATCTCCAGGAGATGGACCTGATCGAAAAACAGGATACCTACACGCATGCCATCAGTCAGTGCTATCGCTGTAAAACAGTTATCGAGCCGCTGCCCGCTCTCCAGTGGTATGTGAAGGTGGGCCCTCTTGCAGAGAAGGCGATGGATGCGGTGCGCACCGGCAAGACGAATTTTGTGCCGAAATCCTGGGAGAATACCTATTTTGCCTGGATGGAGAATATCAGGGACTGGTGCATATCCCGGCAGATCTGGTGGGGCCACAGGATCCCGGCCTGGTACTGCGATTGCGGTGAAGTGATGGTCAGCCGCAGAGAGCCTGAGCAGTGCAGTAAATGCGGCAATATCAGGCTCAGGCAGGAGGAGGATGTCCTTGACACCTGGTTCTCCTCGGCGCTCTGGCCTTTCTCGACCCTGGGATGGCCCGACACCACCCCTGAACTGAAGAAATACTATCCCACGGCTGTGCTGGTGACCGGATTCGATATCATCTTCTTCTGGGTAGCACGCATGATGATGATGGGCATCCATTTCATGAAAGAGGTCCCGTTCAGGGACGTGTACATTCATGCACTGGTGAGGGACGCGTCCGGCCAGAAGATGTCCAAATCAAAGGGCAATGTGATCGATCCCCTGGTGATGATGGATAAATACGGCACTGATGCCTTCAGATTCACGCTTGCGGTGTTTGCAGCGCAGGGACGTGACGTGAAGTTCTCGGAGGAGAGGGTGGAGGGATACCGCCACTTTGTGAACAAGCTCTGGAATGCTTCGCGTTTTATCCTCTCAAATACAGAGGGCATTAACCTGCCTGCAGCTCCTGACATGGAGCGTCTTGATTTGGGCAGCAGATGGATCGTGTCCAGACTTTCTGCAGCAGCTCAGGATGTGCATACGGCTCTTGAGGAATACCGGTTCAATGATGCGGCAGGCAGTATGTATTCATTCGTCTGGCATGAACTCTGCGACTGGTATATCGAGATGGTAAAACCTGTGCTCTACGGCGAGGATGAAAGCAGGGAGACCGTGAAAGAGTGTCTCCTGTATGTCCTGGAGAATACGCTCAGGCTGCTCCATCCCTTCATGCCCTATGTTACGGAAGAGATCTGGCAGACCATGCCTCATGAAGGCGAGAGCATAATGAAGACGTCCTATCCGAGGGACATGCCCAGAGATGTTTCTGCTGAGGAGCAGATGGAAGTCATCATGGAGACGGTCATGGCGATCAGGACGATCCGGGGTGAACTTACCCTATCGCCTTCGCTTGAGTTGAAGGCGGTCGTGAAGACCCATACCGTCCATGCAAAAGATATTCTTGCAGAGAATATGCTTTTTCTGAAGAAACTGAGCCGTGCGGATATTCAGAAGATCGGCGCTGATGTCGAAAAACCGAAGGGCTCTTCTGTGGCGGTCAGGACCCATGTCGAGGTATATGTTCCTCTTGAGGGGCTGCTTGATCTCGATCTTGAGATAGAACGGATCAATAAAGAGATGGAGAAGCTTGACGAGACCGCAAGTTTCCTCGGCAAAAAGCTTAACAATGAGGACTTTGTCAAACGGGCACCGAAGGAGATCGTTGCCAAAGAAAAAGAAAAATATGATGACTGCATGAGAAAAATGGAGCTCGTCAAAGAGAACCTTCAGAAGATGCTCGCCCTTCAGGGTGATAAAGGGCCTGACCTGAAAGGAGCAGGGTCATAATGGATATGCCGGCAAGCATTACCCAGCTCCTGCGGCATGCGATCGAAGAGGACATCGGTCATGGCGACATCACTTCATCCCTGATCATCCCTGAAGAGAGCGAAGCCAGGGCCCTGTTTATCGCAAAAGGGAACTTTGTGCTTGCAGGCTTCCCGTTCAGCAGGGAGGTGTTTCAAATTCTGGACAAGACCGTATCGTTCAAGACATTTCTTGCAGAGGGCGCCAAGGTCCGCAGGGGAGATGTGCTGGGCGAAGTTACCGGGAAGACGAGACTGCTCCTTGCCGGTGAGCGGACGAGCCTGAACATCCTTCAGCATCTTTCCGGTATCGCTACCCTGACAGCCCAGTTCGTTGATGCAGTCGCCGGAACGAGAGCGAAGATCCTTGACACCAGAAAGACGACCCCTTGCCACCGGTTCATGGAAAAATATGCTGTCCGCATGGGCGGCGGTGTGAACCACCGCTTCGGTCTTTTCGACGGCATTCTGATCAAGGACAATCATATTGAAGCAGTCGGCGGGATACAGGAAGCGGTCAGCCTTGCGAAGGCGGGCCATCATCTCGCCAGGATCGAGGTGGAGGTCGAGAATTTCAGGGACCTTGAGGAAGCCCTCGAGGCAAAAGCGGATATCATTATGCTCGACAATATGTCGATAGCTGACATGAGCGAGGCCGTGAAGATAGTCAACGGCCGGGTGGCACTTGAAGCTTCAGGAAATGTAACGCTCGAAAATGTTCGTGAGATTGCCGAGACCGGCGTTGACATGATATCTGTCGGCGCCTTGACCCACTCCGTGACCGCGGCAGATATCAGCCTCAAGATCGTCCAGTAATGTTGTGATCCCATAGATATGCCGACCATCTTGTTCATAATCGGCTGGAGATTTTTCTTTTATGCCAACGAGGGAACAGAACCGATTCACGTTCACTGCAAGAAGGGGGATATGGAATGCAAATACTGGCTGGACAGAAAGAACTTTGCGCTGGAAGAGGCCTACGCATATAATATGAACAGTACCGATAAACGAAACGTCAAGAAGATAATTTTTGAATATTTTGAATTTATAGAGAAAGAATGGGATAAATTTCAAAAGGAGTTAAGTCAATGAGAAAAATTCATCATATTGAAGAAATAGATTTTCAGGACGATATGATGATTATACAGATTGACGGGAAAAAGCACCGTTTCAGGATAGATGAGATTTCCAGGAGACTGGCTGCTGCGTCCCGTATTGAAAGAGAAAAATATGAGATATCACCGTCTGGTTATGGCATTCATTGGCCTTTGATAGATGAGGATTTGGCCATTGACGGATTGCTGGGCATAAGACATACGCCGTCAAAACTGAGAGATAAAGTAAGCGCATAGATTTCACGTGAATGTCAGATCAAGGGCGCTTAATGGGGAAAAAGATGACGTAGAGTTTGACACCGAAATTTCCATCAGAGCCTTGACTCATTCCGTGACCGCAGCAGACATCTGCCTCAAGATCGTCCAGTAGTTCCTCCCGTTTGTTCTCTGCGCCGCCGCAAATATTTCTTGACAACGTCTTTATTCTCCGGTAGTCTTTTTTAGAAAAAGCACAAAGAACAGCACGCATCGCATCCTTGGGGGGATAATGAAAAAAAATATCGGATTCGTCTATGGCGACTGCATTTCTTTTTTTCCCGTCTGCATTATCACGCTGCTTCTGACCATGCCAGCCTATGCCCTTGATATGGCCCAGGTCGAGGCAGGCGCAACCTCCTATAGAGAAGGCGAACTCCTTGTCAAATTCAAAGCAGGGACACCTGAGGAAATAAAAAATAAAATCCATGAGATGATAGGCTCGGAAGTTATTAAAGAATTCCGCTCGATACAGGTCCAGCACGTCAGTCTGAAAAAGGGCTTAAGCGTAGACGAAGCACTCCGTTTGTACAGGGCAGACCCGAATATCGAATACGCAGAGCCTGACTACAATGTGAAAATTCAGAAATGAGTATAGAAAGAATAAATGTCACAAACGAAGGAAGAATCAATTAAATCTATGGGGGTAGGGTCATGAAATCAGGATTAATGAGGGTCGTTCTTTTTTCAGTGCTGTTCGTTTTCCTTTTCTCGGGTTATAGCCCGGCAGTTATGGGAGTTGATGGAGGCGGGGGCGATCAGGTCCAGGCCATTGAAAAGACGAAGGAGCATAAGTATAAAGACGGGGAGATCCTGGTTAAATTCAGGGAAGGGGTTAGTGAAAAAAAGAAAAATGATAAACACGGCAAGCACGGCGCAAAGAAACTAAAAGAATTTACAAGACTTAAGATAGAGCATATCAAAATACGCGATGGCATGACCGTTGAAGAGGCGATTCATCGTTACCAAGCTGATCCGACGGTCGAATATGCAGAGCCGAATTACAGAATCTTTCCGCTCAGTGTCCCCATGCAGTTCCCATATGACCCCTATTTCAGCTCGATGTGGTCTCTATATAATTACGGCCAGACAGGCGGTACGCCTGGCGCAGATATCGGTATGCCGGAAGCATGGAGTATTACAACCGGAAGTAGCGATGTAGTTGTCGGAGTCAATGATACCGGCATTTATCGTGACCATCCCGACCTCGTGGATAATATGTGGGTAAACCAGAGTGAATTAAACGGAGTATCGGGTATTGATGATGACGGGAATGGCTATATTGACGATATATATGGAATCTCGAACCTTTTATTTGACGGGCCACATGGAACCGGGGCAGCAGGCATAATCGGAGCCTATGGCAACAATGGCTTGGGAGTAGTGGGCGTCAATTGGGATGTCAAAATGATAGATTGCAACTTCATGGCGACCGGCACGATTGTTTCAGTGATAGATTGCCTGAACTATTACCGCACCCTAAAATCAAGAGGTGTCAATATCGTAGCAACAAACAATAGCTTTGCGACTTCTTACTCTCAAGCTCTTTATGCTGCAATCAAAGATCAAATGACTGCAGGTATTCTTTTTATTGCCGCTGCCGGCAATGGCGGCTATCAGAATGGAGGTGATGGTTTAGATAATGATTATTTTCCGCTTTATCCAGCCAACATAGATCTGCCCAACGTAATTTCTGTGGCGGCAACAGATCACAATGACAACATGACGTATTTTTCTGATTATGGACAACATACTGTTCATGTTGCAGCACCTGGAGACCTTGTTTACACAACAGTCAGCGATGGCGGCTATGGACCAGCACAAGGCACATCTTTTTCAGCTCCTTATGTTACCGGACTTGCCGCCTTGATCAAGTCAGGCAACCTTGATTATGATTGGCGAGATATAAAGAACCTAATTCTTTCAGGCGGGGATGACTTGGTATCTCTTAATGGCAAGACCATAACGGGCAAGCGGATCAATGCCTACGGTTCACTAACATGCACTGATCGTCCTGTATTCTCCGCCTTGAAATATCCCAGATACGCTCAAATAGACAAGGCCACAACCCTATCGGCCTTGAGCATCAACTGTAACCATTCTGTTGGCGATAAAGTTACCGTTGTCCCATCAGCCGGCCAGGGGGTAGATCTGTTCGATAACGGAAATTCCCCCGATCTTGTGGCCGGAGACGGCATATTCACTGCAGAATGGACTCCTCAAGATGACTATTCTTCTCTTGCCTTTTCTTCTCCGGCAGGCTCTGAGATTGTCAATATAAGCAGCATGGGGCAGCCCTGGATCTGGGCATGGGGAAATAATTCATACGGTAATTTCGGCGATGGAACTGCCATAAGCAGTTACACCCCAGTTCCGGTTAACGGGTTGACGGATGTTATTGAAATAAAGAGCAGCGGTTCTCACACTCTGGCTTTGAGGAATGATGGCAGCGTCT
Organism: Nitrospirota bacterium; assembly: GCA_016214855.1. Taxonomy (NCBI): domain Bacteria; kingdom Pseudomonadati; phylum Nitrospirota; species Nitrospirota bacterium. Next base: position 91,326 of record JACRMT010000006.1, read on the forward strand.
GGTCTTGGGGATATAATCATTTCGGACAGCTCGGGAATGGAAGGTCAGACTTTAAATCTTTTGTGGCCTCTCCCGGTCAAGTAATAGAACTGCCAACTGCTGTTGCCATTGCAGCCGGTAGTGATTACAGTTTGGCAATTGGAGACGATGGGTCCCTCTGGACCTGGGGGCACAATAATTATGGGCAGTTGGGAGATGGAACTACCATTGAAAGGCCATCTCCTGTTCAAATAAGCGGCCTTTCAGGTGTCATTGCAATAGCTTCAGGTCAATATCACAATCTGGCGCTGAAAAATGACGGAACAGTCTGGACATGGGGTTATAACAACTACGGCCAACTCGGTGACGGAAGTACCTTGAACAGGCTAACGCCGGTTCAAGTTTATGGGCTTTCTGATGTTAAAGCAATCGCAGCCGGAGGTTTTCATAGTCTGGTGGTTAAGAACGATGAAACTGTCTGGGCATGGGGGAATAATGATAGAGGACAACTGGGCGACGGTTCACAGTTTAATAATAGAACGGCCCCTGTTCAGGTAATCGAAATTGGCAGCGTAATTAAAGTTGCAGGGGGCTCCTATCACAGCCTGGCGCTAAGAAGTGACGGCACTGTATGGGCATGGGGGGATAATATTATTGGACAGCTGGGAGATGGTACGCAAAATTTTGCCTTGATCCCGGTTCAAACATCTGGACTCACCAATGTAGCAACAATTGATGCAGGAGGCCATCTAAATATTGCAGCAAAATCAGATGGTTCGGTCTGGACCTGGGGCGTTAATTACGAAGGGCAAATAGGTGACGGTACAACAGTATTGAGATTGTTGCCGACTCACGTTACTGAAGTAAATAACGCAATAAAAATTTTGGCTGCTGGACAGAGCGCCTTTGCTCTCACTCCACCAGTTCTGGGCATTAATATTGCGGCGCTCTCTGATGCCACCCTTAATTATTTTTATAGCAGCGCACTGGCCGCCTCAGGCGGATATCAACCATATACGTGGTCAATAGTGCAGGGCGCCTCCCTTCCCCCTGGCCTTAATTTTGAGCCAACATCGGGGATAATTTCAGGAACACCGACTGCATCAGGAACGTTCACATTTACTGTTCAAGTTCAGGATGCAAGGAACAATTCATCGACAAAGAATTTGTCAATATTGGTAGATAATGATTTGTTCGTCGGAACTCAATCCCCCTTGCCTTTTGCAACAGTCAATACACACTACAGTCACATCCTCTTAGGGGCCGGTGGAGTACAGCCATATGCGTGGTCTCTATCACAATCCTCGACCTTACCTGCTGGGTTGAATTTAGATAGCCAAACCGGCGTCATATCGGGCATTCCTGCAGCTACCGGGACAACTACTTTCACTGTGCAGATAGGCGACTCTCAGCAGCCGACAGCAAGCGTTGCAATACAAGAACTTTCACTCTCCATTTATGAGCCCTTGGCTATAACTGCTTCTTCTCCTCTGCCTTCAGATGAAATTAATGCTTCATATAATCAAGCATTGGAGGCTGCAGGAGGATTGCCTCCTTACAGTTGGACCATCCTGTCAGGTAACCTGCCGGATGGTATGGGGCTAAGTTCATCAGGTTTACTTTCCGGAATTCCGACAACAGGAGGAGATTATAATTTTACAGTACAAATCAATGATTCAAAAAATCCTTCAGGATCAGTTATAAAAGAACTTTCACTCACTATTATTGACGTAGCAGCTCCAATTACATCTGCTTTCCCTCCGGGAGGCACGTATGCTGCAGCACAAAAAGTCAAACTTTCAAATAGTGAGCATGGCACAATCCACTGTACCAAGGATGGGACGACACCAACCATATTATCTCCCACCTGTTCAACTGTTAATGTGAGCAAGCCGCTCACTCTAAAGTTTTTCTCTGTAGATGTTGCCGGCAACGTTGAATCTGTTAAGACGGAAACTTATACGATCACCGGTGGCGAACTATGGGCCTGGGGATATAACGGCGATGGCGAATTAGGTGACGGTACAACAATAAGCAGATATGCTCCTGTTCGGGTGAATGGTCTATCTCAAGTAGTTTCTTCAGCATCGGGAGCAACGCACACGCTCGGGTTGACAAACGATGGATTTGTGTGGTCGTGGGGTGGTAATTCCTTAGGCCAACTTGGAGACGGAACAACATCAAGCCGATCAACTTCAATGCAAATAAACGGTCTTGAGAATATTGCTGACGTTGCAGCCGGAACATCTCACAGCATGGCTCTTAGAGGTGACGGGACAGTCTGGACCTGGGGTGGTAATTCCTCTGGCCAATTAGGTGACGGAACTACCGTCCAGAGACATACGCCTTTTCAAATATATACGTTGTCAAATGTAGTGTCCATTCAGGCAGGATATTTGCAGAGTTTTGCAGTCAAAGCCGATGGCTCGGTCTGGGCGTGGGGGGATAATTCTTATGGACAATTGGGTATCGGCTCAAACGATCAACAGTTATTGCCTGTCCAAGTAAGTGGTTTATCAAATATTATTGATGTCGCAGCAGGCTCGCGACATACTGTTGCTCTGGCGGCCGACGATTCGGTCTGGGCGTGGGGGGATAATTCTTACGGACAATTGGGGGACGGCACGGTGACTGATTCTCAAACGCCTGTTCGGGTTGTCGGACTGTCAAACGTCATAGCTATTGCTGCAGGTGGCAATCACACGGTTGCACTTACTAACGACGGCAGAGTCTGGACTTGGGGGATGAATAGCTATGGACAACTCGGCGACGGCACCACGTATGGCAGAGTATACCCTCAGGCTATTGGTGATATATCAAACATCTTTGCGATTTCAGCAGGGGATAATTTTGTCATTGCTGTGAAAAATAATGGTTACGTTAAGACTTGGGGCTTGAACAGCTACGGGCAACTTGGCGATGGGACACAGATTAATAAATTGAACCCCATAACAATAAGCGGCCTCACAAATGTCGCATCTATATCGGGTGGCTTTTCTCAATCGTTTGCTATAGTTTCTCCTTATGTCCCAACAGTCTGTACAAATGCTCCATCTGTTTCGATCACGCCATCTTTCCAGACTATAAGAAATGACGGTGGGAATGTTGTATATAACTTAACGTTATCAAACGAAAACTCCCCAGCCTGTGGGAATGAAACTTTCAATATTTCGGTAACAAATTCGAATTATTCAGATTTCATAGTTGTTCCGAGTTTGACACAAGTGACTCTTTCTCCTGGAGAAATTTCAACAATTTCGCTCACTGTGACTGCAACTCCGGGCTTAATCAATGGATATACGAGCATATTTATAACTGCAACGACATCGAACCAGCTATCAGTAATTTCAAATGGAGTAGTCGCTGACATTAATGTTCCACATGTTATCACCGCATCAGCAGGCTCTAATGGAACTATTTCTCCTTCCGGTGCCGTGCCCGTGAATGAAGGAGGCAACCAGACCTTCATGATCACAGCGAATACTGGATACCATATTGCCGATGTATTAGTGGACGGCGTATCGGTTGGTGCAGTATTAACTTACACTTTCAGTAATGTCACTACGAATCATACGATCATTGTTATTTTTGTCAGAGCTTTCACAGTCACCCCATCGGCAGGGATTGAGGGCGAACCGAGCTTCTATCACTTTGATTCCAAATGGGGGTCTTTTGGTCTTAATAATGGACAGTTCGGCGGGCCATATTCTGTTGCTGTAGATGCTCAAAACAATATCTATGTTGCAGATTCAGGTAATGCTCGCATCCAGAAGTTTGATTCAAACGGTAATTACGTGAGTCAATGGGGCTCTGGAGGGTCAGGCAATGGCCAGTTTATGTATCCATATGGATTAGCACTCGATACTCAGGGAAATATCTATGTTGCTGACACTTACAATAACCGCATCCAGAAGTTTGATTCAAACGGTAATTACGTGAGTCAATGGGGTTCTGAAGGATCAAGCAACGGCCAGTTTGAATTTCCGGAGGGCATTGCAGCAGATGCCCAGGGTAATATCTATGTTGCTGATACATGGAACAGCCGCATCCAGAAGTTTGGTTCAAACGGTAATTACATAAGTCAGTGGGGGTCTAATGGTAATGGAGATGGTCAGTTTGTATCCCCGGAGGGCATTGCAGTAGATACCCAGGGGAATATCTATGTTGCTGATACGGGCAACAGCCGCATTCAGAAATTCGATTCAAACGGTAATTACGTGAGTCAATGGGGCTTTTACGGAACAGGTGTTGGACAATTGTCTGCGCCTATTGGCGTGGCAGTAGATGCCCAGGGTAATATCTATGTTGCTGATACAGGCAACAGCCGCATCCAGAAATTTGATTCAACCGGTAATTATGTGACCCAGTGGGGGTCGAATGGAACTGGAGATGGACAGTTTTCCGGTCCCTATGGAGTTGCCTCGGATGCTCAAGGCAATATCTATGTTGCTGATACTGGGAATGAGAGGATTCAGAAATATCATCTTGTGTATTCCGGATCATCCTCTGCCGGGGGCAGCATAAGCCCTTCTACTCCCCAGACTGTAAATGAAAACGAAACTATAACGTTCAATATTTTAGAGAATTCGGGTTACCGCATCAAATCGGTTACGGGTTGTGGTGGAACGCTGACCGACAGTACCTATACCACTGGGTCGATCATTGTTGATTGTGCAGTAGCCGTGACGTTTGCGATGACATATCCTGATCTGGTGGTGACATCAGTATCAGGGCCGACAAGCGCCATTACCCTGCAGAGTATCAGTGTGTCCAATACGGTACAGAACCAGGGAGGGGCGGCGTCAGGGAACTTCAGTATTGGCATCTATCTTTCGACTGATCCCGCTATCACGACCGGAGATATCCTGATAGGCACTCGAACGGCCTCGCTTGCAGCAAATGGGGTAAGTGCAATAAGCACGACTGTTACGATACCGGCAAGTATAGCAAGCGGCACATATTACATTGGAGCGATAGCAGACTCTGCAGGAGTAGTGCAGGAGTCAAACGAGACGAACAATTCTCTTGCGGGCAACCAGATAACGGTCACACCGGGAGCGGACCTGGTGGTGACATCAGTATCCGGGCCAGTCAGTGGAGGTTCAGGCCAGACGATCACGATTAATAGTGTGGTAAAAAACCAGGGGATTGGAATGTCGCAGGGGTTCAGTGGCGGGTATTATTTGTCGACTGACGCAAACATAACGACCA